>JANXRI010000078.1 GCA_025353085.1 Betaproteobacteria bacterium | reverse complement strand
CTTTTAAACCGAAAGGATCCTACTGTAAAGCAAATAGCTAGCCGCCAAGGACCGCTCTGGGTCGGGAGTACGCGTTCGCCGGATTGAAAAGCTGTGATTCAACCGATCTTTATGACGAATGGCAGGTAGCCGGCGCATTGCTGACCGAGTTGGCGCTGAACGCCAGCGTCCGTTCAGGCCGAGGAGCAGTCATTTCTTAGGGCGACTTTGTCCGATCCAGATCTGGCGAAAACCGAACATTGGTTACTGGTTAGTAAGAGCAGCGGAGATAACATCCGCCAAAGCCACGTGGTAGACACCTGACTACATTAGATATCTGATAGCCGCGCGTTCGGCTACCCAACTTGATACCCAATCAACGGTCGCACTTTTCGCCGTTTCAGGTAAAACCGCAAAGTGCTGCGCTTTACACTGTTTCTCGTGAAACGGTGTAATGTTTCTCGGTGGTCGGATAAAAACGGAGAACTGGTTACTCGTATTCGCGCACCGCCGGGTAATTTGGACCGCTCGGCAATAGGTATGAATTCTATAAACATGCGTGTCTTGCATTGGCTTTCATAAGTATGATTAAGTAGGAACTTGTCTTATGGAGGTTCCAATGTCCAGTATTGAGCGCCTAACAGTGACAATGCCTGTCGATATGGCGGCCGTCGTCAAAGCGGCTGTTGAACGAGGCGATTACGCCTCCACCAGCGAAGTCGTGCGCGAAGCGTTGCGCGACTGGAAGACCAAACGCGCGATCCAGCTACAGGAACTAACTGCGCTCAAAAGTGACATCGACCAAGGCTTGGCAGATGTAGCGGCCGGCCGCGTTAAGAAACTCGATGCCAACCAGATCATCGCGCGCGGGAGGAAACTATTGGCATCACGTTGCCCCTCCAGCTGACCGACCAGGCTGAGGCGGACCTCGCGGAAATCTGGGCCTACCTCGCAGCCGAGGCCTCAGAAGCGTCCGCGACGCGTTGTATCGGATCGCCGACGTACTGCGCCGCGCGCAATTGGGCTGCCTGCCCGGCTGGCGCGAAGGCACGCCGGGCCTTCTGATGATCCCTCAGGTGATCGCGCAGGTGATCGCAAAACTCGGCTGGACGCGACAATCAATCCGTGAATGTCTGTTGCCGTACTCGCGCGTGCCGATGAAGCAGCTGCGCCGCTCGGGCGTGCTCGAATGGATCCAGATAGAGGCACCCGAGAGCGCCGGCCTCGGCTCGTGGCGACCGCCGCGCGTGCCGACAACATCGTGCTGGTCATCGCGGGTGGCGGCTACCCGACAAACGCCTACCGGCTACCGGAGTGCTGCCCGCGTGTCATCAGGCGCACGATAGACATGCCCGCCAATTTCGATCAACTGCTCGCCGACGCCGAACGCAACTTCAACCGCGGCGCCGATGCCGCGCATTAACCGCGAAGAACTTAATGGCAACGCCTCTCAACGAACTCACCGCGAGCGAAATCACCGCCGCGGTCAACGCCGGCAAGACCACGTGCGAAGCAGTGACGCGCGCGTGCATAGACCGCATCAACGCGCGCGACAAGGACGTGCAGGCGTGGCAATACTTCGACGCCGAACAGGCGCTCGCGGCCGCGCGCGCGCTCGACCGCTCCGGCAAAAAAGGCGCGCTCGCCGGCGTGCCGTTCAACGTCAAGGACATCATCGAGACGCACGACATGCCGACGGAATACGGCTCGCCCATTTACAAAGGCTTTCGCGCGCGCGCCGACGCGTCGTGCGTCGCGCTCTCACGCAAAGCCGGCGCAGTGCTGCTGGGCAAGGCGGTCACCACCGAATTCGCCAACTTCCACCCGTCGCGCACGCACAACCCGCTCGACCTCGCGCGTACACCGGGCGGCTCGTCCGCTGGTTCGGCGGCGTCGGTCGCCGATTTCATGGTCGCGCTGTCGGTGGGCTCGCAAACCAGCGGCTCGACGGTGCGGCCCGCGTCGTTCTGCGGCGTTTACGGTTACCGTCCGACGCTCGGCGAACTGCGCTGTGCCGGCATGATGGAGGCCGCGGCGTCGCTCGACACCGTGGGACTGATCGCGCGCTCGATCGAGGACATCGCGCTGTATCGCGATGTGCTACTCGGCGAGAAGCCGGTCGCAATTGCGGACAAGCTGCCGGCGCCACGCATCGGCTTCTGCCGCACCCACCTGTGGCCATTGCTCGAACCGACGACGCAAAAATTGTTCGAGGACGCCGCACAAACGCTCGCGCGCGCGGGCGCGCAGGTCACTGACATCACGCTGCCGCCGGAATTCGACGGCATTCCGGATGCGCACCGCCTGATTTCCGGCTTCGAGTTTGCGCGCAATCTGACATGGGAAGTCGAAAACCACTGGGAGAAAATCAGCACCACGCTGCGCGAAGGGCGCCTGACCGACGGCCTCACGTGCAGCTACGAAAAGTACCTTGAGTCGCGCGGCCTCGCCGAGCGCTGCCGCACGCAGATCAGCCCCATCCAGGAAAATTACGACGTGCTGCTCACCGCGTGCGCGAGCGGCGAGGCGCCGCTCGGACTCTCCTCCACGGGCAACGCCAAGCTCGCGCTGATCTGGACGACGATGCACGTGCCGGCGATTTCAGTGCCGGCGTTCAAAGGGCCGGCGGGCATGCCGATCGGCGCTTACATCGTGGGCAAGCGCAGCCGCGACCGCGAACTCTTCGCGCACGCGCGCTGGATTCACCGCGCGCTTG
>JANXRI010000063.1 GCA_025353085.1 Betaproteobacteria bacterium | reverse complement strand
CGCAGGCTCAACACCGAAATCCTAAAGGTGCTCGAAATGGCGGACGTGAAGGAACGCTTGAAAACGCAGGGTGCCGATCCGGCGGGCAATTCACCCGACGAATTTCAGGAATTGCTGCGTCGTGAGCTTATAAAATGGACTGAGCTTGTCAAGGCAGCGCACATCGAACTGCAGTGACGCGCAGTTAGCGGTGCGACGGAAGAACGGCGAGTTGGGCAGTTAGCTCGTTAATATTGCGCAGCTGCTCGAAATCCTGCGTCATCGCATACACGCGCGCCGCCTGATCGGTGTTTAGCACCTCGCGCGCGCAGCGCGTGAACTTCTCTTTCAGCAGCGCGGCGGGTACCGGCACGCCCGGATCATGTCCGACGGGGCGATTGATGCTGACCACGTAGGCATGCCCGTCGATCGTAGAAATGCGGATTTCGGCCCCGTAATCGTCGTTATCGCCGGGCGCGTTATGCGCAAATGCCGCCGCGTGTACAAGCGTCATCACGCGTTGCACTTCGGCGTCGCGGTATGCGTCACCGACAAAATGCGCGAGAACGACCTTGCGACTTACCAGTGCGCGAGCGAGACAGTACTGCAGCGAGAGCTTCGCGTCCAGCGAGCTTCTCGGCTGGGGACGATCGGTGTGCGCGAGGCGACGCGCATACGTCAGTGTATCAACACGCGTGACTTGTTCAGGCTTGATATCGTGATTGCGCACTAGGGTCAGCAATGCATCGATAGCAGATTGCACGCTGACGCAGCACGGGTACTGCTTGATCGAGATTCCGGGCAGCACGATGTCGAATGGTGTGCCCCATTTTTCAAGTATGCGTGCGATCGAGTAATTGCATTCCGAATTGTAGACATTGAGAAAACCCTGCTCATGTTCGAGCGCATCGGCATTTGCGGTATAGCCCTCTTGCGCAAGTAATGCAGCGAGCAATCCATTTCTTGCGGCGTGGCCGACGTGCAGAGGCTTTGCCATTGAGCCAAGATTGGATTTGAGGCCGCAGGAAAACGACGCACCTAGCGAAAGGGCTATCGCTGTTTGCCGCGCATCAAGGTTCAGTAGCTTCGCGCATCCGGCTGCGGCTCCGAATATGCCCAACGTTGCTGTAGCGTGCCAGCCTTTCTCGTAGTGATGAAAGTTCACACCTTTCGCGATCTGTGTTTCCACCTCGAAACCAACGACATAGGCGAGTAGCAAATCGCGGCCGCTCGCATTCATTTTCTCTCCGAGCGCGATCAATGCGGGTAACACCGGTGCCGATGGATGGCCGCCGAGATGATCAGTGCAATCATCGAAATCGAGCACGTTGGCGGCGATGCCGTTGACGAATGCCGCAGCGAGCGGATTGACCCGCCGGTCGCGGCCGAACATTGTGCTCGGTCCCGGTTCGGATGCGCATATCGTTTCACCGATACGCGATGCATCTTCTCGCGAACCCGCAAGTGCCACGCCGAGAGTGTCGAGCAAACCTATTTTCGCGTAGTCGACGGCTTGCGGGGTGAGGTCTGCATGCCGTGTCGCGACGATGCGCTGCGCCAGTTCCTCCGCCAGTGTCATGAATGTTGTCTCCCGCTCTTGGAGCCGGTCACGATTGTTTTGGCTCGGCGAGACGCCCGCTCGCGGAAAACATGCCCGCGGGCTCTAACTGCCACGGGAACTTCCCGGCCACACGTTGCGCCATCGCCAGCACGTAAGGAGCGGACTCGTAGAGCAATGCGTATTGGTCGGTGGAAAGTTTCAACCCCGCGCGTTCGGCACAACGCCGGGTTTGTTCGCGCATGCTGGGGTCTGCGTCTAGAGTCGCTGTCGGGCGCGGACGCGGCGTGACCGGCACGCGCGCTACCCCCGGCATAAGTGCAGGGCGCCGTTCGCGCCAAGGTGTTGCTTGCTCGTAAGCGTGTCCGGCGCGCAATATGGTTGCATCATCGAACGGCCTGCCAGCGAGTTGCATGGACAGCGGCAGTCCAGAGGCGCTGAATCCGATGCATATCGCCAATGCTGGCCCGCCCGATACCGTGAACGGCGGATAGACATTCGGGCGCTCCCATTTTTGCGCAAAGCCGTTGCCCGCTTGTTGGTCGAGGCGTGGCGCTGGGCCGCCCGCCGTGGTCAGCAGCACGTCGTACTGCTCGTAGAGTTTCTCGAACTCATCCAGCATTTGTCGGCGCAGACGTTGCGCGTTGACATAATCCGCAGACGTGAACAAACAGGCTGCTAGCGTGCGACCGAGAAAGTCGGCGCCGAAGTCCTGCGGCCGGATCACGAGATCGCGTTGGTGGACGGAAAAAATTTCGCTCTCCGCAATTACTTGTTTCACGTCATAGTAGTCCTGCAGATGACGCATGCGCACATTGCTCACACGCGCACCGAGTTCGCAGAACACTTTGACGGCGATATCCAGCGCAGCGGCAAGTTCCGCATTGACCGGCGCATCCTCTTCCCAAAAATGGCGGATGACGCCGATGCGCAATCCGCGCACGTCGCGACCGAGTGCCGCGCGGTAGTCGGGCACCGGTCGATCCGCACTGGTCGGATCGTTGCTGTCGTAACCGGCGATGGCGCCCAGCCCGATCGTGCAGTCCTCCACGGTCCATGCGAGCGGGCCGCAATGATCGAAGCTGTAAGAATTCGGAATGATGCCGTGGCGGCTGACAAGACCGTACGTCGGTTTGAATCCCGCTATGCCGCACAATGCCGCGGGTATGCGAATAGAGCCACCGGTATCAGTGCCCAAAGTCAAAGGTGCGAAACCGGCAGCAACCGCAGCGCCGGGGCCGGTGCTGGAGCTACCGGTAAAATGGGCCGGATTCCACGGATTACGCGCCGGCGGCCATGGCAGATCGAACGAGGGGCCGCCGTGCGCGAATTCGTGTGTTGCGAGTTTGCCCAGCAGCACGGCGCCGGCATTGTAAAGTCTGGTCACCACAGTCGCATCGTGCGCAGGAAAATTATCAATGGCGATCTTGGAATGTCCCGATGTGAGTATGCCCGCGGTGTTGATGATGTCCTTCAGCGCAAACGGGATACCATGCATGGGGCCTCGGTAGCGGCCCGCGCTGATCTCAGCTTCTGCCGCGCGCGCTTGTTTTAACGCGAGTTCGCCGGTGACGGTGATAAATGCGTTGATCTGCGAGTCGAGTGCCGCCACACGATCGAGCAGCGCCTGCGTTAGTTCAACGGGCGAAATCTGCCGCTGTTCGATTAGCCGCGCGGCAGCAGCGATAGTCAGTTGGTGAAAATCCATGGTTCGATTGTCCGTCGACGTGGGTATAGAACTTTGCTTCGCAGTAGTTTACTGCTGAATAAATGGTTAATGCAGGAGTCAGAAAAGTACTCACAGATTAGCAATACGTATTACGTCGTATGGTCAAAAAATAGGAAACTCTTGAAAGGTTGGTGTTTTTGGAGATCCAGTATTCGCGTCCAGAACTCAATTTTTACGTAGGTGGACCGTAAAATCTCCGTGAATGTGATGCAAGAACGGAGTGGTTATGGATTGG
>JANXRI010000051.1 GCA_025353085.1 Betaproteobacteria bacterium | reverse complement strand
TTCTCGAGAATCTCGACCATGACTTCGCCGTCGCTGAAGCGGCCGACCTTGGCCTTGCCAAGGTGGATGTTCAGGTGCTGCACCACGTCCCCCGCGAGCTTGGGCGTGGCGTTGCCGGTAAACACCATTAAACGGTCGTACGGCACGGTCGTTTCCTTCGGTTAGGCCTGCTGCGAAAAATGGCTGGGGAGGTAGGGATCGAACCTACGAATGCCGGAATCAAAATCCGGAGCCTTACCACTTGGCGACTCCCCAACGCTGATAACCCTCGCGGTGCGCGAACCCGCGCCAGCCGCCTACTCGCACATATCCTTCAATGGATGACACGCCAATCCTTGCGCCAGCACGCCGCGCATTGTCACCGGCAACCGATCCAGCACTGCACGCGCCGCCGCTTCGCTGCCAAACTCCGCAAACACACAACCGCCTGAGCCCGTCACGCGCGCTGAACCGAACTGCGCTTGACCAAACTGATTCAACCAATCCCGGTGCTGCGCAACGGCCGGATACAACCGGCAAACCACCGGTTCAAGATCGTTTATTCCCGACGCAGCGGAAAAGGCCGACATTTTAGTCGGAATCGAATCCCTAATCAAATCCGGATGTTGGAATATTTGTGCGGTTGCAACCTGGACCGCGGGAACGAGCACGACATACCAGGCGGACGGCAGCTCCAAAGTGGTTAATTCCTCGCCTATTCCCTCGCCTAATGCGGATTCACCGAACACGAATACCGGCACGTCCGCTCCCAATTGCAGCGCCAGTTCCTGTAATCGCACACGCGGCCAGTTGAGCTCCCATAGCCGGTTCAATACGATCAGCGTCGTTGCCGCATCGGAACTGCCGCCGCCCAGTCCGCCACCCAGCGGCAGATGTTTTTCAAGCGCAATGTCGACGCCACGCCGCACGCCGCCGGTTTTCTGCAGCAGGCGCGCTGCGCGCAGCGTCAGATCGGCCGCCTCAGGTACGCCGGCAATAGCCTGTGTGCGCGCGACGACGCCATCGGCACGCACTGAAAACTGCAGCGAGTCGCTGAAATCGATGAAACGAAACACGGTCTGCAGCAGGTGATAGCCATCGGCGCGACGGCCGGTCACGCGCAGCATCAAATTGAGCTTAGCTGGCGCGGGATAAGTGCGTGCGCTCGTCATGGAGCATCGCGTGACAAGCTGTCGACCGCCAGGCGGATCTCCGCGTCGTTGCCGACAATGTCCAGACGCGATGGGCGCGTTGCGTCGGGCGCTGAGTAAATGAATGCGATCTGCCAGTCGCCATCTTGCAGGCGCACCAGGCGACGCGCGCCATCGCGCTCGATCGCGGCAGCCGGTGCGCCTGCCGCCGCTTCCCCGAACACCCAGTAGCGTAGTCCGTCGACCGGAAAACGCCAGCCGAATGCACTCTTGGTCAGACTCTCGATTGAACTCGCGCGATATTGTCGCTGATCGGACGCCGTAAGCGTCGCGCCGTTGCCGTCGGCTTCAAGGTAGGCAATCGTCTGGCCGAGTGGCGCCGTGAGCCAGATTTCGGCGCGCCCGGTCGCCTGCTTCCAGCGCAGTGAACTCGAAAATCCGCGCTCTTGATAACGCACGACGATTCGGCCGGCGAGCTCGAAAGCAGGGCCGGTTTCAACCGCGCGCGGCGGCGCAATTCCCGCGCAGGCGAACAGCAGCGCGGCGCACAACGCCGCGCAGCATCGAAACATGACTGTCATGACAGAGACGAGCGGCGCGAGCGGCGCCGGATTCAGGGAGAAAACTTCTTGACCGTCGCCGACAGAAGTTCGTTGGCAGGATGGTCTTTCAAGGCAATCGACCACACCTTCTTTGCTTCATCGCGACGGCCCGTTGCCCACAGCACTTCGCCCAGATGCGCTGCGATTTCCGCATCCGGCCGAATTTCGAGCGCGCGTTGCAGGAAAGTCACCGCCGCATCGTTCTGGTTCATGCGAAAGAGAACCCATCCCATGCTATCCATGATGAACGGATCTTCGGGCGCGAGCTTCAACGCCTGCTCGACGAGTGAATACGCTTCGCTAAGCCGCATATTGCGATCTGCGAGCGAGTAGCCGAGCGCGTTATAAGCGTGCGCGTAATCGGGCTTTAAGGCGATGACCTTACGCAGATTGGTCTCCATCACGTCGATGCGGTCGACTTTTTCAGCCGCCATCGCCTGATCGTACAGAAGCTCGGTTGAATCCGGATTCTTTGCGATTGCCTGGCCCAAGAGATCGAATGCAGCGCCATAATCGTTCGTGTCGCGCAACAATTGCGCTTCTGCCTGCGTGAATTGCACGCGTTCGGCACCGGTGCGTCCGGCGTCCTGCAAATACTTGCGCGCGTCGTCAATCTTGCCCTGCTTAGCCAGGATGCCCGCGTAGCGCGCGCGCGCGGGCACATACTGTTCGCCGCCATTGACGCTCGAGTACCAGCGCAACGCGTCGGTCGGGCGCTTGCGCTCTTCGTTGACCTGGCCCAGATAGAAGCGTACCGCATCGGGATCTTTGTAATCCGTCTCGAGCGCGTGCTGGAGCTGGGTCTCGGCGACATCGAGATCGTTCAACTGCAGGGACAACAAGGCGACCGCCATCGTGACGTCGGCGTTGTTCGGAAATTCCTTGAGCAGGGTCTGGAATTCGGCCCGCGCGGGCGTGTATTGCTTGTCCGTCACGAGCAGGCGCGCATAACTGAGGCGCACGTCCATCGCGCGCGGATGCGCTTTCAAAAAAGTCTGATAGTAAGCGAGCGCTTCGGCTTTCGCCGTGCGCTGCAATAGTTGCCCCTGCAACAATGCCGCCTCCTCCCAGTCGCCACGCAGTTTCAACGCCTGGCGAACTTCCCCGATCGCGAGTGGCCCATCGCCGGCGCCCGCAGCGGCCTGCGCGATGCTGTAATGCGCTTCGGGCACTGCGGGATAAGGCTTGGCAAGATTTTGCGTCAACTGCAGCACCGCCGCCTTGTCCGGATGGCGCGCCAGAATATTATTCAGTTGCATAAACGCGCCGCCGATATGTTCTTTGTCAGAGGCGAGCCATTTTTCGAGATGCGGTTCAGCATCGCCCAGCCGCGCCTGATTGACGAGCAATGCCGCAACGACCTGCCGTGCTTGCTGAGATTGCGGATCGACTGCCAGCCAAATACTCGCTGTCTCGAGTGCGGGGCCAAAAAAGCGCGTGTTTAAAGCCACTTCAGTGGCGCGCTGTGCGATCCGCGGATCTTTGGTTTCTTTCGTCAAATCGAGAAATGACTGCACGGCGACGTTGTTTTGGCCGCGTTGCAGGGCAATTTCGGCTAGCAGCAACTTGAACAATACCGACTGGCTCATTGCCTGCGCCGGCAGCACCGCCGAGGTGGGAACGGAGCGCACCACTACCCGCGGTTTGAGTGCGGTCTGCGCACCGGTGGCGGCAGTTTGACCAGGCATGCCCTGCGAGTCGAGAGGCGGCAGCGTGGGTTGCTGCGCGCACGCAGCAAGTGCAAGCAAAGATAACCAGACAGTTGGCTTGAAAGTGTTCATCGGCGGAGCGGCTTCGCTTGGAGTGTCTGGCAGGAATACAGGTAAGAGCGAATTATAGTTCGCAAGTTCTTCATAATTCGTCACATATTAGGTATATTTAGCGCCCACCACAAGCCGCGCACTAAGCGCGCGCACGGCGCACCGGTAACGAATATGCAAGCATCGTCCAGCGAGATTACTGTTTCCGCCCAAGGGCTTTCCCGAAATTTTGGCGCTCATACGGCGGTTGCCGGTTTAAGTCTTGAGCTAAAGCGCGGCGAAATTTTAGGCTTTCTCGGCCCGAACGGCGCCGGCAAAACCACGACCATGCAGATGCTGACGGGTAATCTTGCGCCCACTCGCGGCGCGATCAGTATTTGTGGAATCGATTTATTCGATGAGCCGACCGCGGCCAAAGCGCGCATTGGTTATCTGCCCGAAACGCCGCCCCTGTATCGCGAACTCACCGTGCGCGAGTATGTCGATCTGGCAGCACAACTGCATCGGGTGCCGAAGACAGTACGCGCAGCGGCAGTCAAAGACGCGCTCGCCAATTGCGGGCTATCCGACGTGTCCAAAAAACTGATCGGCACGTTATCCAAGGGTTATCAGCAGCGCGTCGGCATCGCGCAGGCAATCGTGCACCGGCCCGACGTCATGATACTGGACGAGCCGACGGTCGGGCTGGATCCCAATCAAATTCGCGAAATCCGCAACTTGATCCGCGAGCTCGGCCGCGACCGCAGCGTGATTCTGTCGACCCACATCCTGCCGGAAGTCGAAAGCGTGTGTGACCGCGTGCAGATATTGCATCACGGCGCCACCGTATTTAACGACTCGATCACTGCGCTAAAGCAATTTCAAGGCGGTCGCACGATATTGCTCGGCCTGAAACGTCCGCCGGCGCTCGCCGACTTGACGGTCGATGGCGTGGCGCGCGTCGAGCCGGCAGGCGAAGGCATTTTTCGCGTGACCTTCGCCGACGGCTGCGACCCGACGGACGAACTCGTGCGGCGCGCGGTAGCCAATGCGTGGGGACTGTATCAACTCACGCCGGCGCAAGCGAGTCTCGAAGACGTA
>JANXRI010000472.1 GCA_025353085.1 Betaproteobacteria bacterium | reverse complement strand
GTTGGCAGCTTGTGCTTGATCGCGAGCGCCGCAATTTGTGCTCCGGCGCCTGCGGCCAGCGGGTGCACAGCCACCATCACGGCCTGAACGTGCGCCTTGGCAATCTCGCTAAATGCGGTGTCGAATTCAGCCGGGCTGCGGGCGGTAAACGACACTACGGCAATGCCCGACTTTTGCGCGGCGGCCCCCACGCTGCTGAAAATGAGGGGGTGCCCCGGATATTGGCCGTGCGCCAACACCGCAACGCGCGCCAATCCCGGCACCGCCTCAGCGAGTAGCGCCAGTTGCCGCGGCGCAGGGTCCGCCGCATCAGCCACGCCGGTGACGGTGCCGCCCGGCCGTGCGAGGCTGGCGACGACGCCATACGCAACCGGATCCGGGCAGGTTGCCATGACGAGCGGGATCTGCGATTTCTGCTTGTTAAGCGAGCGTGCAGTGCGAACGACAGCCGCGGCGTCATGCACGACGATCACGTTAAGGTTCGCGTTGATAAGATTGCTCACCAGCTCGTTATATTGGCGGTCGAGGTGGTCGGGCCAATGCGCTTCGATGATCAGGTTTTTGGGTTCGACGTGGCCGAGCAGACGCAATCCGGCGCGCAACGCGTCGAAACGCAGGCCGGTCGCGAGACCGCGTTCCGGCGCGACGAAGCCGACGCGATGAACCCTGCCCGATGCGCCAAAACCGCCAATTGGCGCGGCGGCAGCATAAGTACCAAGTGCGATTACGAATTTACGACGGGTAAACATGCAACAATCCTTTGTGAGGTTTTGCGGAGCGGTTACGGCCGCTGTCCGAACAGCACATAAAGCGCGCCGACCAATACCGGTTGATGCAGCATATAAATTATCAGGCTGTGCCGCCCTGCCCAGGCCAGCGAACGACCCATCGGGCCGGTTGCCACCCAGCGGGAGGCTGCGTGCCGCGAGGCCCGCCGGCACACGAGCTTGCCGATAAACATCCCGATCAGCACGACGCCGAACCAGGGTAACAATGGCACGTAATCCTCAGTGACCGGTTTGTGCGTCATCAGCCCGAACCAGTTTAAGTAACGCTCATCGAAGAGCGGCGACGCGACAGAAACGCCCAAAGCGATTAACGCTGCGCCGACTAACAAATTAGTCCAATACAGCCGGATGAATGCAAGTCCAACGATGCTTGCAATCACAATGAAGTGCAATACACCGAAAGAAATCCAGCTTTTCGGAAACATGAAATAGCTGCCGATGCTGACGACGATTGCGCACGCGGCGATCACAGCGAGCCGCCTGCCGAAAGCCGGCCAGCGGACGCCTTCGCGGGTGGCAAGCGCAAGGCTCACGCCCACCAATGCCAGAAAGCTGCCGAGTATGCAGCTCCGGGCTGCTATCCAGAACGTGTCCCGATAGAAATCCTGCTGCAGGACCCCGAAGTAATTTAAGTCGAAGGAAAAATGATAGGCCAGCATCATGACGATCGACCCGCCGCGCAAAGCATCGATAAGCGGCATGCGGGATTGCAGTTCGACGGCGGGTTGCAGGGGTGGAACTTTAATATCCGTATTTCTCCGGTTCGCGCGGGTCGGGACGCTTTTTTTCTTTCGCCTGCTCATATTCAATGCACCAGCTGATTAATCTCGATAATCGGCAAGAGGATCGCCAGCACAATCATCAGAACAACGCCGCCCATCAGAAGAATCATCAGCGGTTCGATCATCGTCAGGAAAACCGTCAGCCGGCGTTCGAGAGCCTGCGTCTCGAGGCGTGCAGCACGCTCCAGCATCTGCTGCAGCTTGCCGCTGAGTTCACCGCTCGCAACAAGATGGATCAGCAGCCTTGGAAACGCCCCCGTCTCACCGAGCGATCGCGCAAGACTTGCTCCTTCGCGCACGCGCTCAATGGCCAGTTCAATGGCTTCGCGCATCACGGTGTTGGTGACCACGCGTGCGCCGGAATTGAGCGCACTCAGGAGCGGCACGCCGCCGCCGACCAGAATCGACAGCGTACTCGCAAAACGCGACGTATTGACCCCGCGCACCAGGGCCCCCAGCCAGGGCGTGCGCAGCAGAAGCTTATCCAGGTGGCGGCGCGGCCCCGCATGCTTCAGCAGCGCGCGCGCTGCCAGCAAAATACCAATTATGCCAACGGCAAGATAAGGCCACGCCGCCCGCAGAAAGTCGCTGGATGCAATCAGCGCACGCGTCAGGATCGGCAGACTTTGACGCGACTGCTGAAACACCTGCACAACTTGCGGTACGACATAGATCAGCAAACCGGTCACGATGGCGATTGCCACGACTGACACCAGCACGGGGTAGAGAAGTGCCAAGCCGGTCTTCTGCTTTAAAGCCTGGCGGGCATCGAGATAGTCCGCCAGATGCATCAATACCTGCGGCAGCGCGCCGGACTCCTCGCCGCCGTGCACCAGCGCGCAGTAAAAATCCGGAAAACTTTTGGCGTAACCGCCGAGCGCGCCGGCAAGAGAAAGTCCCGCGGTGACCTCGGCTTTTACGCCGTTCAAAACGTCGCGCGTCAGGGGCAGTGCGGCCTCGTCGATGAGTGCGTTCAGGGTCTGTTCCATCGTCAGGCCGGACTCGAGCAGGGTCGCCATTTGCCTCGTCAACAGGCTCAACTCGGCGGCCGAAATACCGCGCGCCCAGGCGAGGCGCCGGCGTTCGGGCGCACGCGCGTGATCGACTACCGAAACAGGCAGCAGGCCTTGTGCGCGCAACTGCGAGCGCGCTTGACGCGGGGTATCGGCTTGCAGTACGCCCGACACCTTGCGCCCGGCCGGGTCCAATGCTTCGTAGCGTATAGCCGGCATCGCCTGCGGCTATTCGCGCGTGACGCGCACGACTTCTTCGAGGCTCGTTACCCCTTGCGACACCCAGCGCATGCCGTCGTCGCGCATCGTGCGCATTCCGGATTTCACGACATGCGCGCGCAGTATCTGCTCGGATGCGCCGTCGTGGATGGAGCGACGCAACTCATCGTCGAGCGTAAAAAACTCGTAGATGCCGGTGCGGCCACGATAACCCGATTGATTGCAGGCGGCACACGCTTGCGCCGCGTAAACATTGCCGGGTGTCGGCGTAAACCCCAGCGTCTTTAGCTGTGCGGGGTCCGGCGTGAATGATTTGCGGCATTCCGGGCACAACCTGCGCACGAGGCGTTGCGCGCCCACTCCAATCAGACTGGACGCGAGCAGGAAGGGCTCAACGCCCATGTCAACCAGGCGCGTTACTGCGCTCACCGCGTCATTGGTGTGCAATGTCGCGAATACCAGATGTCCGGTCAGGCTTGCCTGCACGGCAATTTGCGCGGTTTCGAGATCGCGTATTTCGCCGATCATGATGACGTCCGGATCCTGGCGCAGGATGGTGCGCAATGCGCGCGCGAAACTCATTTCGATCCGCGTATTGATCTGGGTCTGGCTGATGCCGTCGAGGTCATACTCGATCGGGTCCTCGACTGTCATGATATTAAGCGACGCCGCATCGAGGCGCGACAGCGCGGCATAAAGCGTGGTTGTTTTACCCGAGCCGGTCGGGCCAGTAATCAGCACGATGCCGTGCGGCTCGCGGATGAGTCTGTCGATCTGCGCAAGCGTCGCGGCGTCCATGCCAAGCCGTGTCAGGTCGAGCCGGCCGGCTTGTTTGTCGAGCAGGCGCAGCACCACCCGTTCACCGTGCCCGGTCGGTATGGTCGACACCCGGACATCGATGGGTTTTCCCGCAATGCGCAGGGTGATGCGGCCATCTTGCGGCAGGCGCTTCTCCGCGATATCCAGCTGCGCCATGATTTTAACGCGCGAGACGATAGCCGCATGCAGCGCGCGCGCAGGTTCGAGCAAGTCTCGCAACGCGCCATCGATTCGCAAACGCACCACCGAGCGCGTCTCAAACGGCTCAATATGAATATCCGACGCGCCGTCGCGCAGCGCCTGCGTAAAGAGCGCGTTGATCAGGCGTATGACCGGCGCGTCATCCTGACTTTCCAGCAGGTCCTCGATCTTTGGAAGCTCTTGCAATAAGCGCGACAGATCGATGTCCTGCGCGAGATCATTGGCGAGCGTGGCCGCGCCGGTATCGGCGCCGTTATATAACTGCGCGAGCAACTCATCGAACTGGGCGGCGTCGATGCGACGCGCGGTAAGGGGAACGCCGATTACCCGCCTCAGTTCGGCGAGCGCGTGCGGTTGCGCGTCGGCGCGGACGGCAACTTCGGCGCTTGCCTCATCACGCTTCGTTATGACGATGCCATTGGCCTTGGCAAATGCGTACGGAACCGCGGCCTGCAACAGGTTGAGCACGGCTCGGTTATTTAACCGCGGTCGGCGCGGCTTCCACCGCGGGCGGAATTGGCGGCAAGGGCGGAAGCGGTGGCAATAATGGCGAGCCGACATCGGGCAACACGTGGCTGCCCGCTCCGAGCGCCCTGGACTTCTCCTGTTCACCGCGAATGTAGTCGTAGCGTTCGGTCGCCACGGAATTCACCTGTTTGCCGTCCCGCAGTACCGTCGGCCGCAGAAACACCAGCAGATTGCTTTTTGTGCGCGCGCGCGTCTTGTACTGGAACAAGCCGCCGAGTAGCGGCAGATCGCCGAGCACTGGCACCTTCGAGACGGTATCACTGACATTGTCCTGAATGAGACCGCCGATGACCGCGATCTGCCCGTCGTCGACCAGTACCAGGGACTCGACGGAACGCTTGTTGGTGGTCGGACCGGCGGAATTGTTTGCACTCGCGGGGTCCACGCTTGAGACCTCCTGATAAATCTGCAGCCGGACGGTACCGCCCGCTGAAATTTGCGGCTTGATGCGAAGCTGCACGCCGACGTCCTGCCGTTGGATGGTCTGGAACGGCGTAGGCGTCGTGGCCGCACCCGAAAGCGCGTACTGGCCCGTAATAAACGGCAGATTCTGGCCGACTACAATTCGGGCTTCCTCATTGTCGGTCGTCAAAAGAGTCGGTGTGGAAAGGATATTCGCACTGGTGTCCTGCTGCAAAGCGCGCACTAACAAGCCCATGTTTAATATCTGGCCGATCCCCGGGATAGTGACCACGCCTTTAATGACTCCAACGCTCAAGCCCTGACCGGAAGACGCGGGGTTTTGCGCAATCCCGAAAATGTTCTGGCCGGGGCCGCCAAAATTCGTCCCGCCAAACGCTTGTCCATTATTCGAGTTAACGCCGCTCAGGTCTTGCCATTGAACACCGAATTCCGCTGCCTTGCTGGCGTTGACTTCAACGATAAGCGCTTCAATGTAGACTTGCGCCCGCCGTGAATCGAGCTTCTCGATCACCGCGCGGAGGTCGTTATAAATCGGATCGGGTGCTGTGATGATGATTGAGTTCGTCGCCGCATCGGCCTGAATTATGCCGGGCGCCGTAGCCGCAGTTTGCGGCTGACCGGAAAATGACAGCGGAGTGGACATCTGCGTCGTTGTCGGTGAAACGCCGGGCACGCCCGGTTGAGTCGACGTGCCAGTTGGAGTAGCAAGAGATGCGCCGAGTGCTGTTATGGGCGGGGTTGCAGGCCGCTGCAGCGCTGAAGCGCCACCGGTCTGGTAGATCGCCCGCAGTGTCTCGGCGATTTTGACCGCCTCCGCGTTTTTCAGAAATACGACATGCATGTTGCCGGCGGCGCTGGTCGGCGTGTCCAGCAGCGATACGAGGCTGCGCAGTTTGGCGAGCCGTGACGGATTGTCGGAGCGCGCGAGCAGGCTGTTGGAGCGCGTGTCCGCAACGATTACGATTTTCTGCATGGCGTCCGTCGCGCCGGGGCTGGCCTGGACTTGAGACTGTTCGGCAAATAGCCGGCTGACCGTTTGCGCGATGTCGAGCGCGGATGCGTATTTGAGCGGAATCACGATGCCGTCGCTGCTGCTCGGCTGATCGATCGAGTCGATGATTTTCTCGATGCGCTGCAGATTGCTCGCGTAATCGGTGACGACGAGTGTGTTGTTGTTCGCGTATGCGGTGATCGTGTTATTGGGAGTGATGAGCGGGCGCAGGATCGGCACGATCTGCACGGCCGATTCATATTTGAGCGTGAATACCTGCGTGCGGATCTGATCGCCGGTGCCGCGTACTTTTTCATCCGGGCCGTACGTCGGGCTTGGATTGAGCTTGGCATCACTCTCGGGAACGATCTTCAGAATACCGCGACTTTCCACGACGGCAAAGCCCTGCAATCGCAACGCCGACAAAAAGACGTCGTATACGAGTGAGCGCGAGATCGGTTTGGCGGAGATGATGTTGACGGTGCCCTTGACCCGCGGATCGAGCAAGAAGTTCTTGCCCGTGATTTCGCCGACCGCCTTGACCACGCCTTCGATGTCCGCGTTGACAAAGTTGAGTGTGACAACATCGCCGCCACTTGCACGCGGAGTCGCGTCGGCAGGCCACGCGCGGCCGCACGCGAACAATATGCCGACACTCAAAATCGCTATTCTGGCGCACTTGCTGAATTTCATAGTTCACTCTCCCGACTCTGCATCCGACGGCGTCATCAAACGGTTCGTGTTCGTCAATCCCTCTCGCGCCGGGCAGCCGCTTCCACTGGCGGGTTTTGCTGCGCTACTTGGCGCGTTTCCCGGGAGGTTTTGTTTTTGTCCGGCAACGCGAGTGCTTCGCGGACGCCATTGCGCTCCAAAACAATTTGCTCGGCCTGCACTTCGGCCAGGCGAATGCCGGGCGCAATATCCTGACCTTCACGCGCTGCGAGTATCTTTGTGCCATCGACCTGTATCACGGCGTAGCCATTTTTGCGGCCACTCGTTGCGACGACCCCGAGCAATCTGATTGCAAGCCCCGCGGGGGCCGTCGCACTGCGCCCTTGTTGGGTTCCCCCGAATAATCCATACGGAAGCTCACTTGTGGCGTGCAAATCGAGCGCTCGCGCTGGTGGCGGCGAACGCGGTGCAAGCAAGATCCAAGTCCAGTATGCGAGCACTGAAACCAGTAACATCAGCGAAGCCAGAGTCGTCAGCAATACCAATGCCGATTGCGGGAAATTAGAGCGTTCCAGTGGAGTGTCCCTTAGCGTGGCACGCTATTGCGCCACCTCAAAAAAAGAGGCGGGCCGCGCGCGCCTCATTTGAGTAGCGAGTATACTGTAAAGTTAGTTTTTCAATACTTGCCGATTGTAATATCGAGAGCCTTTGGTGCGGCTTCGATAATAAATCAGAATATGCGGCTGGGAACTCCGGATTCCGGTATGACCAAATCTATTCGTGGTTATCAAACGCCGGCTCACGTCCAAAGCTGGCGGCTGTTGGCGGGGCCGTCTGCGGGCTTTACGCTCCTCGAGGTGATGATCGTGGTCGTCATTCTCGGCATTTTGGCGGCGCTCGTGGTGCCTAAGATTATCAGTCGGCCCGACGAAGCGCGCGTGATTGCCGCCAGACAGGACGTCGCCAGTATCATGCAGGCGCTCAAGCTCTACCGCCTTGATAATCTACGTTATCCTCGCACTGAACAGGGTCTGCAGGCGTTGGTTGAAAAGGCGTCGACGCCACCCATTCCGCCTAATTGGAAAGTTGGCGGATACCTCGAGCGCATGCCAAAAGATCCGTGGGGTAATCCATACCAATACCTGAATCCCGGACTGCATGGCGAGATTGACGTCTACAGCTTGGGCGCGGACGGCGCTCCCGGTGGTGAAGGCACCGACTCTGACATCGGCTCGTGGAATCTTTAGTTTGTTGTCTGCCGACACAATGCAGGAAGCGTGTTCTCCGCGGTCGGCTGATGGCTTCACCCTGATCGAAATGCTGGTCGTGATTTTGATAATGGCACTGCTGGTCGGACTCGTCAGTGTGAGCATACGACCTGACGCCCGTGGTCTATTGCGTATCGAGGCCGAAAGGCTCGCCCGGCTGATCGATCTTGCTGCGTCTGAAGCCAGCTTCACTCGTAAGACGATCGGTTGGACCGCCAACGGCCCGACCTACAGATTTTGGCGCGGGCGCGAAGATTCCGGCGCGTCCGGGATTCGTAACGACGACCTGCTGCGCGAGCGCGAGTTGCCGGCTGGAATGATAATTTCCGCCCTTCAAATTGAGAACATGCGCAGCGAAGGCGTGATGCGTCTCGAGTTTACCCCCTATGCGCAACACCTGATTTTCAGTATAGAACTGTCATTGGGCGAGGAGCACTACACCGTAGTAGCGTCAGCCGGCGGCATCGTGCGGACGTTCGCGGACTACAGGCAGGAATATGGCGTGCCGTCGCTCTGACCGCCGAGCAGGATTCACACTCATTGAAGTCATGGTAGCGCTTGCCATCGTGTCGATTGCATTGCTGGCGGCTTTACGCGCGGCAGGACAGGGCACCAACAATCTCGGAGAAATGCGGATGCGCGTACTAGCCGGTTGGGTTGCAGATAATCTGCTGGCTGAACACCGTGCGCGCGGCGATTGGCTGCCGCTCGGCATTCAGCGCGGAACGCAAAACCAGGCGGGTATCGAGTTCCGGTGGCGCGAAGAGGTTACCGCAATGCCCAGCCCGGCGTTTCGTCGCGTCGACGTGTTCGTTTTCTCTACACCCGATGAATCGCACTCGTTGGCCCGCCTGTCGGGTTTCGTTGTACGATCACCGGCATTTCGGCAATGAGTCGAATGGGAGGCGGCGTGAAGGCGGGCTTTACGCTGATCGAGCTGCTTACGGCATTGCTCATACTATCCGTTCTGGCGCTCATGTCGTTTCGCGGGCTCGGCGCGGTACTCGATACGCGTGAACATGTTGCAGCAGAGACAGTGAAGTGGCGAAGCGTCGCATCATTTTTTGCCAGATTTGAACTCGATGTGCATCTTGCAATGCCGCGCATTGTGCGCGCCGGCGGGGGTTATGCGCCTGCCTTGCGCGGAATTTCAAATTCAACCGATTTACCCGCTCTCGAATTTAGCCGTTTTGCAGCGGCGGAGGGCGTCGATACCGCCCGCCGGCTCGCTTATCGACTGAACGAAAAGCACGAGATCGAACTATGGTTGTGGCCTGGGCTTGACATTGCACCTGGCGCAGTGCCCGCCCGCTACCCGCTGCTCACGGGAGTGAGCAGATTCGATTTGAATTACCTGAATGCGGGCCTGGCATGGGTTGACGTGTGGCCGGCCGCCGCCACGGATGCGGCCATCCCGCGGGCGATACAGCTGCGTTTGGTGCTGAGTTCAGGCGAGGAAATCGTGCGCATCATTGAACTTAAATCGTCATGAGAAAAAGTCAACGCGGCGTCGCCATCGTGCTGGCCATGGGAATCGTCGCGCTGGCCGCCATCACCGCGACTGCCATCATAGTGGCGCAAAGCACGTGGACTCGCCAAAGCGAACTCACCGCGGATCATTCTCAGGCGCAGAGCCTGGTGCGGGTGGGGGTCGATTGGGCTCGCGCCATCCTCAGCGACGATCGCGTGTCGAGCAATGTGGACCACCTCCAAGAACCGTGGGCGTTGAGACTGGCGCCCATTCCCGTGGAAAACGGCGAAATCGCCGGATTCATCGAAGACCAGCAAGGAATCTTTAACCTTAACAACCTGGTGTCGGGCGGCCGGGTCGACGCGTTCGAGGTAGCGCGTTTCCGCCGTTTACTCCGAATTCTTGATTTGCAGGACGCACTCGCCGACGCGCTTATCGATTGGATTGATCCCGACGATGTGCCCAGTTCGGGCAGTGGCGCCGAAGACGGTTACTATCTTGCGTTGAAATCGCCGTATCTCACGGCCAACCGGCCGCTCACTGATGTGTCGGAGCTCGCGCTGGTGCGTGGCTTCGACAACAAGGTACGTGCGCGACTGCGGCCGTTTGTGACGGCGTTGCCCCGATCGACGCAAATTAACGTCAACACCGCACCGGCGGAAGTGCTGGCCGCAACCTTTGACGGCATGGATATCGATGCTGCGCGGGCGCTGGTGGTACAGCGCGACCGTGCCTATTTCATTTCGATGGCCGACTTCACCAATCGGCTTCCCCGCAAGTTTACGGTGCCGATATCGGGCCTGGCGCTTTCAAGCGAATATTTTATTGTCACGATACAAGTAGCTTTCGGCGAGACTCAGGCAAGTGGGACGGCATTGCTTACGCGGGAAGGCGCCGGCTGGCCCGCAGTTGTGTGGCAGAAAACACTATGAGCCTGTTGCGTATTTACTGCTCGCTACGTGCAGGCCCGCCGCATTGCCATTGGCTGCTCAGCGAAACAGGTCGCTCGGCCGTGCAAGGCGAGGGGATACTCTCGGACGCGCCCCTTAAAGCCGCTCGCGTACAACTTATCGTTCCCGCCGACGAAGTCCTGCTAACGCGCGCCAATTTGCCGCAGGGCGCGAAGCGTCGCGCGAGTCCGGTGCTTGCGTTTGCGGTGGAAGACGAGACGCTCGGCGAGCCTGAAACCAATTATGCGAGCTGGCTCGGCTCTGCCGGCAACGCCGATGTGCTCGCGGTGATGGATAAAAAAGGGTTGAGCCGCTGGCTCGAAGCGCTTGATGCGGCGGGCATCCACCGCTATGAGGTACATTGTGAAACTCTGCTTTTGCCACTTGCAGACGGTGAATGGAGTCTCGCCTGGGACGGCGGCGAGGGCTTCATACGTACCGGCGAATTCGAAGGCGCTGCGACCGATTGTGGCACCCGGCAATCGCCGCCGTTATCGCTTCGTCTCATGTTGGAAGCGGCCGCGACCAGCGCGGCGTCACCGGCCGCGCTGGCCGTTTATTTGACGATGGCCGATGCCGCGCCTGACCTTGAAGCTTGGCATTCCGAACTCGGGGTCCCCGTGCGGTTAGCGGGTCCATGGGATTGGCGAGAGGCGGCACCCGACGGCGGAATAAAACTGGTACAAACAGGTTCCCGCTGGCGCTTGCCGGACAACCTGGCTGCGCGCTTGAAGCCCGCCGCATGGATTGCCGGCGTCGCACTCGCACTGCATACCCTGGCAGTGGTGGCCGATTGGTCGCTGCTACGTAGCGAGCAACGTGCGCTGACTCAGCAGATGGCGGCGCGCTTTCGTACGGCAGTGCCTGACGCGGTCGCGGTGGTCGACCCGGCGCTGCAGATGCGCCGTATGCTCGCGGGCGCGCGCCATGTCGCCGGCGTTCCGGATGGCGGCGACTTTTTGCCAATCGTAGAAAAGGCGGCAGCCGCCTTGAAAGAACTTCCCGCCGGCACTTTACGCGTGGCGTCGTATGAGCAGGGGCGTCTGTCGCTCGAACTGTCGGGTATCGATGCAATGGCCGCGCGCCGTTTCGTTGCGCGTTTGCTGCAAGGCGGTGCCAACGTCGATGCTTTAATAATGCCGGCCCGCAGCGGCAGCAGTGGATTCGTCGTCACGGTGCGCGCACTATGAAAGCACAGGCGCGCGCGCTGCACGTACGCTTCCTGTCGTTGTGGCAGGCCTGCTCCCATGGCGAGCGCCTCTTGATTGCAGGTTTGGCGTTCGTTGTGAGTGTCGGATTTTGTCTGTGGCTTATTCATGCGGTGGACCGGTCGCGCCTGGAATTGCGCATGGCCACCGTTCCCGCATTGCGTGAGCGGGCGGGGCTACTTGAGAGCCAGGCCGCAGAATACGAGCGATTGCGCGCCGCACCGCCGGCAACGGTGTCACCGACCGACCTGCGTGTGCTCGTGCAGACGCAGGCGGGCGCTGCGGGCTTGTCCAAAGCCTTGCAAAGTAGCGAAGCCGCTGATGCCAACCAGGTCAAAGTCGTTTTCGGCGCCATTGCGTTTGCCGATTGGCTGAGCTGGCTGGTAAATCTCGAAGCGCAGAACGTGCATGTCGAGACCTGCCGCATCGAGGCGCTTACTACGCCGGGTCTCGTCAGCGTAACCGCCACGCTGGTCCGTCCCGGCCAAAAATGAAGCGCTGGCAGTTGATTGCGGCAGGGGCATTAATGTACCTGCTGCTGCTGATCGTCCTTGCGCCGGCAACGGTGGTCGATGGCGTCCTCGAGCGTGCGAGTGAGGGCATGCTGCGCATCGCCGACGCGCGCGGCACACTCTGGTCTGGCGCGGGACGGCTGCAAATCCTGGATGCGACCCGCCAAGCCGGGATCACCAAAAATATCGTCTGGCAATTGCAGCCGGCATCGTTGCTGCGTGGACATGTCGCGTGTGACATCGAATTGGATTCGCCTGCCAAGCGCTTTACGGTCACGATTTTGCGCGCGCGCGTCGAATTGGCGGACGCCGATATCAACGTACCGGCGACCATCCTCGGTATAGCATCGCCGCAACTCGCGTCATTCGGCCTGGGCGGCGATTTGATTGTGCATGTCGCGGACCTGACGATCGGTAACGGCGGCGTGCAGGGCAACGGAACCGTCATGTGGCGCGCCGCGAGCTCGGCGCTTACGCGTGTATCACCGCTGGGAAATTACGAATTGCGCTTTGCGCAGTCGGGGGCCGCCATGACAGCTCTCTTGCGTACGCTCGATGGGCCGCTGCAACTCGATGGCAGCGGATCGTGGGCGCCGGGCGTCAAGCCGGCGTTCAACGCGATTGCGCGCGTTTCGCCGCAACACCGCCAACAGCTTGAACCGCTTCTGCGCATGATTTCAGTCGAGCGCGGCGCGGGAAATTATGAATTCAAGTTGCAGTGACTCTCAAATGCGCGGCAGCGACTGCGCACCGGAATTTCTGAAGCAGAAAAAAAACGAGTGCAACATTAACGGGATTCCGCCGCTCCCAGGCCGCGTCGGAAGCGATAGCCTTTGTAACTGAAGACCATGCCGTCCGGCGTAATCTCATCCAGCGTGAGACCCGGCGGCACAGTCCCGCCTTCGCGCAACAAGCGGTCGTTGATGCTGACCATGCGATCGGTCGGTCGCGACGAGTACGCGTGCACCGAAATCGACATCGGCGGTATCTCTTGCTGAATTGCCGGTGGCAGCTCGGACATCGGCAGCACTTTGGTTGCCGGCGCGCTGCGCGCTGCGCTCGCGGTGTCCACGCGGGGCGCATCCGCCGACTGTATAGCCGCTTGTTTTTTAGCGGCCGCAGCGGCGGGCGGTGAGTTCCGGGGCTGAATGCGTGAAGATTCGCGCGCCGGTAGTTCTTGCGTCAATACGGATTGCGCAGGTATCGGCGTCTGCATTGCAGTTTCGGTCGACGTAGTCGCGGCGGGTTTGGCGCCGACCGGTGGCGCGGGCGGCAGCGGTTGCACTCTGTCCCACGGGCGTAACCACCCGATCGCCATGCCTGCGCCGACCATCGCCAGGGCGAGAACGCCAAAGAGCCAGAACGCCGCAGGTTTGCTTGTATGCCGCACCGGCTGCGCCGTACGCAGTGTCGGCGCCGCACCATGCTGGCGTTGCTGATCTGATTTTCTGAGAGCGTCGAGTATGTACGACACTAGTTCTCTCCGCGCGTGAGGCTGGGTGCGGTCGGGTCGGCCATGCTGCTCAAACGCACCAGAGTCGGCAAGCCGATTGCGCCATCGGGAATCAAGCCATGCTCGCGCTGAAATTGTTTGATCTGGTCAACCAGCGCGTCATCGAACGATGGGTCGTCGGTGGCGTCCTCGGGAGTGTTCTGCAAGATGGCCAGCTGCTTTCTGAGCCATTGCACTGCCGGTCCACGTTCACCGGGCCAGATATTTTCCTGCGCGAACGGGGGTGACCGCCACACGATTATGTAGTCGCCCGACCACTGCGTTACGAGCGCGCTATGCGTGATCGACCGGGTTGAGGTACCGACCATCACCGTCGCGGTGTCATCGTTAAGTGCCGTTAGCGTCGCATAAAACTCGCGGCCGCGCCGGTCTCTCAGGCTCAACACCGCCGGCCGGTTGAAGTTTTTAAGTTCGTCGAATCCACCGCGCACGTTTCGGCAGCGCAACCCGCCTGGCGCGGGCGGCGCGCCGTTTGAGTTGGAAGATTGCACGCCCCATGCGTGAAATAACGTGGAGTAGGCCATGGCTTTGCTACGCGAGCGCGGTTCATCGACCGGCCATTCGAGTGTCGCGGGCAACGCGGCGGACGAATGAGCGACCGGCGGTGGGGCTCGCTTTTTAATGGAAGCCGATTTCGCGATTGATGGCTGCACGATGGGCTCTTTATCCGACAGTGTCGCTTGAACGACTGCCGCCGCTGGTAGCGAGGTGTGCACTGCCGACGTCCGATTCGTGAAAAAATGCAGCATGCGCCGGCGCATGGAAGTCGGCTGAAAAAATACTTCGCGCGCCGCTTGCGCGAGCGTTGCGCGATCGACGCGCTCTTTGCCTTGCACGTAAGCGCCCAGCAAGGCACGGTCGCACAGCACGTTGATAAGCCGCGGAATGCCGTTGCTCAGTTGATATAGCCTGCCAGCCAGCGACGGTGGAATTAACGGCTGTTGGGTGCCGGCAACTTCGAGACGGTGTCGCACATAGGCCGGTATTTCGCGCTTTGTCAGCGGTCCGAGGTGATACCGCGCGACGATGCGTTGTGCCAGTTGCCGCAGTTCGCGCCGGTCGAGCAGTTCGGCCAACTCGGGTTGGCCAACCAGAATAATCTGCAACAACTTGCGCCGGTTGGTTTCGAGATTGGTGAGCAGCCGCATTTGCTCGAGCACATCGACCGACAGATTTTGCGCTTCGTCGATAATCAGCACCGTATGCCGGCCCTTGGCGTGTGCATCCAGCAGATGGGCATTGATGCTGTCGACAAATGTTTTGACGGTCGCCCCGCCGGGTGGACATGCGATGCGGAGTTCGGTGCAGATTGTCGAGAGCAATTCGGCGACGGTCAGCTTCGGATTAAAGAGATACGCGATCTCGCAGGCCGCGGGAATCTGCTCAAGCAGGCAACGGCAGACCGTGGTCTTGCCCGCACCGACCTCACCCGTCAGCAAAACGAAACCGCCGTCGCCGCTCACGCCGTAAAGCAAATGCGCAAGCGCCTCCTGATGGCGTTCGCTCATGTAGAGATAGCGCGGGTCGGGCGCGAGGGAGAAGGGCGCTTCGCCGAGGCCAAAATAACTGTGGTACATGCGTTCTGGAATGGTGACGGGTATATGGGGGATTAATAAAGTGATACGCAACGCGCACCGACTTTTTCAAGTGCTTGCGAGCGGGCGCCGTAACTCGCCGATTCTACCGTCAAAATTTTTCATGCAAATAAACGCGTAACGCCGCAGCGTCGAGTGTAGCAAAGCGGACGCTTGGCACACACTGAAAATTGCCGGTCGTCACACCCGATTCCTCGAGTTCGACCAGCGGCGGCTTTTCCTCGTTATCGAAATAGGCGTCATAATAGGCGTCATCACAACGCCTGTTATTCAAGTATCATGCTCGACGTTTGCATTCGTTCTTAAAAAAACAGGGAGCCAGTACATGACACCGGAACAGATTCTGCATCTCCCCTCGATGCCGGCCGCAAGCCCGAGCTATCCGATGGGGCCGTATCGGTTTATCAATCGCGAATTCATGATCGTTACGTATGAAACCGACCGCGAACTGTTGCGGCAAGCGGTGCCGGAACCCCTGGAGCCCAATCCCGAAGGACAAGTGCTCTACGAATGGATCCGCATGCCGGATAGCTCCGGCTTCGGCGACTACACCGAAAGCGGGGTCGTAATTCCCTGTTTATACAAGGGTGAGCCGATAAATTTCACCGCCCAGATGTACCTGGATGACGAACCGCCCATATCGGCGGGGCGGGAAATCTGGGGCTTCCCGAAGAAATACGCGCTGCCGAAACTGGAAGTTTGCTCCGACACACTGACCGGCACTTTGCACTACGCCGGCCAGATGGTCGCCATGGGCACCATGGCCTACAAGCATCAGGCTGCGCCTGGCGGCGTCGAGGCCCAAGCCAAGGGCATGACACGCACGTCATGCAATCTTAAGATAATTCCAGACGTCGACGGCAGCCCGAAGATCTGTCAGCTGGTTGCGTATAACCTGACCGATATCACCGTCAAGGGCGTGTGGCTTTCGCCCGCGCGGCTGCACCTGATTCCGCACGTCAATGCGCCGGCGGCCGATTTGCCGGTCAAGCGCATCATCGGCGGCAAGCATTTCATCAGCGACCTCACCTTGCCCCACGGCCGGGTGTTGTTCGACTACCTCAAAGAAGCGTGAGCGGAGGAACCAGACAATGAAAAAGAGTGATGTCAAAGCGCTTGCTTCAATGCCTCTGCAAAGCCCGACGTATCCGCGGGGGCCGTATAACTTTTTCGGCCGTGAATATCTGGTCATCAATTACACCACCGATCCGGCTCTCATCCGCGCCGCTTTGCCGGAGCCGTTGGAACCCGCCGGCGACACGATCGCCGTGCAGTGGCTGGATCTCCC
>JANXRI010000397.1 GCA_025353085.1 Betaproteobacteria bacterium | reverse complement strand
GGCGGCGGGCTCCAGCATCAGGCGCAGTTCGAAGACGTCATGAATGTCTTTCAGCGTAATCGGCGTAATCCGATAGCCGCGGCGTGGAATGGCGCGAAGCAGCCCGTCGTGCACGAGTCGATTCAGCGCCATGCGCACGGGCGCTTTGCCAAGCCCATATTGCGTGCACAACTGGGGCTCCGAAATTTCAGCGCCCGGCGCGATCACACACGTGATGATGTCGTGCTGGATAAGCTCGTACGCGCGATCGGTCAGCAGGGGAGTAACTCGCGCGACGGCGGGGGAGCGATTGGGAGAAGGAGTGACCACGGGAAACCTTGCAACGGTTGAAATATTAGGTAGCACACCGTGACATGTCAATGATTACGAGTCACGCTTAGCCTTCGCAACGGGAATCCGTGCCGTGTTAATTCGGAGATTGAAGCAACTCTGTGACTAAGCGGCGCCGCATGATCCGCCACGCTAACCTCAGATGCGCGGAGGTCTTTTAGCCGTCCCCGTGTTGGTCGCGTTACGCACAGGTTTGCCGCTGCGCAGGTGCATGTCGTTTATTGCGTGCAACATCAGCAGATCTTCTACGACCCGAGGCGGGAAACCCTGGCGGGCTTCGCGTGTGTTGACGAGAATGCTGGTCAGGTACATTGCGCATGCTTCCGAGGGCCAGAGGACGAGAAGCTTTTGCGCGATCCGCGGAAAGTTCTGTTCGATGGTGGATTCCGGCAGTCCATCGCTTGGCTGATGACCGCGGGAAATGACCCCGGCATTGTCCCATCGGTCATGTTCAGTGCGCAGTGCCCTCTGCGCTTTCTCGCGCTCTTGAAGTAGACGCGAGAATTCTTCATCGGAAATGATCTGGGGGAGTTCCTTGCTCACCGGGCAGCGTCTCTGGTTACCATTTGAGCGTCAGAGTAAGCAGGGGCAGATAAAGTTCCGGGCAACTCGTGACGCAAAACGATTTGATAGGCGCACCAGCGAGTAGTTGCCGGGACGCCCCCTGACGACATGCGGCCCGCTACCAGACATCGCTGTGTCTACAGCACAGGTTCGAATTGCATGCTCGCAGCATGCTGACAAACGCAATTATTTGAGAAAAATAACGGCCGGGAACACTGCGACCGCCAGCACCAGCATCATCCACTCAAGATTGTTGCGCTTGAGCCACCCTGTAAAGTGCAAAACCAGTATCACGATCGCAACAGCGTAAAAGGCATAAAACACGATTTATTCTCCCTGAACGGACCCTCCTCCGGCCAGACCTCTACTGGAGGGGATAATACATTAAATCGCTCAAGAAAACAGCCGAAGAATCACTGCGTTTGCGCAATATTCGCTTTAAGTGTCGCAAGTTACCAACATGCGCGTTAGCCGCCGTTTCGTGCGTGCCGGCGGGGCTACTGATCCGAACGTCATCGGGCGCATCGTCGCGCGGATTCGATTATGATTTAGCGGTCTCCATTCGCTGCACGTATCCATGCTGTTATTTGCCCATCGCGGCTATCACGCAGAAGCGCCTGAAAACTCGCTCGCCGCCTTCGAAGCGGCGATCAAGCTCGGGGTTGATGGCATTGAGACCGACGTAAGATTGAGCCGCGACGGGCTGCCCGTGATCATTCACGATCGGCTGACGCCGCGCAAGCGCGCCGTGGCCGAACTCACGCGGCGAGAAATCGAGAGCGATCTCGGGCATTCGGTTCCTGTGCTGAACGAAATTCTCGACGCGTTTCCCGACGTCTTGTGGAACATCGAAGTTAAAAACCCCGAGGCGTGGCCAGCGGCCTCAAAGGTGCTCGCGCAATTCCAAGCCAGGCGGCGGCTGGTGGTCACTTCATTCCGCCATGATGTTGTCAAGCGCTGCGCTGAAGAACTGGCGATCGACTGCGGGCTTCTGCTCGCCCATCGTCCGCTCGACGTCAGCGCAGTCATGGCCGCCTGCGCAACGCACACGCACATCAGGGCAATCGCATGGGACTACAACATACTCGACGATGCAGTCTTGCGCGCCGTGGCCGCCGGCGGCTGGGGCAATTATGTTTATGGCGCGATAACGCAGGCCGAGCATCAGCGCTGCGTAGCGTTGGGACTCACGGGATTGATCACCGATCACCCGCCGCTGATTCTGCAAGAGCGCGCATGAGTTTTATATTAGCGCTCGATCAAGGCACGACGAGCTCGCGAGCGATTGTGTTCGACCGCGCCGGTGCGATTCAGGCGTCAGCGCAAAAAGAATTCCGCCAAATCTTTCCGCAGCCCGGATGGGTGGAGCACGATGCGAACGAAATATGGGAAACCCAGATAGGCGTTGCCGTCGAGGCGCTTGCGCGCGCGCGCGTCGGCGCGCGCGATATCGCCGCAATCGGAATCACCAATCAACGCGAGACCACGGTCGTGTGGAATCGCGTAACCGGCAAGCCGGTATGCAACGCCATTGTGTGGCAGGACCGCCGCACGGCGTCTTTATGCGATGAGATGAAAGCGCGCGGGCTGGAAGCGTTGTTCACGGCGAAAACGGGACTTGTGCTCGATGCATATTTTTCGGGCACCAAGCTGCGATGGATACTCGATAACGTTAAAGGCGCGCGGCAGTCGGCGGACGCCGGCGAGCTCGCATTCGGCACTATAGATAGCTGGCTTGTGTGGAAATTGTCCGGCGGGAAATCTCATGTCACCGATGCGAGTAACGCATCCCGCACGCTGCTTTTCAATATTCATACCGGCACGTGGGACGACGAACTGCTGCGCGCGCTCAATATTCCACGCGCAATGCTGCCGCAGGTCGTCGCGTCGAGCGGCATTATCGCCGAGACTGCCGGCGAACTGCTGGCTGCGCGCATTCCCATCGCGGGCATCGCCGGCGATCAGCAGGCCGCGTTGTTCGGCCAGCGTTGCGTGACGCCAGGCATGGTGAAGAACACCTATGGCACGGGCTGTTTCATGCTCATGCACACGGGGAGCAAGCCAGTGCGTTCGAGCAACAAGTTATTGACGACCACCGCCTGGCGCATTGATGGCAGAGACGAATACGCGCTGGAAGGCAGCGTGTTCATCGCCGGCGCCGCGGTGCAATGGTTGCGCGATAGCCTGGGCATCATCCGAACGGCGGCCGAAGTCGAAGGACTGGCCGCATCGGTGGCCGACAACGGCGGGGTTTATTTCGTGCCGGCGTTTGCCGGTCTCGGCAGTCCGCATTGGGATCCGTATGCACGCGGCGCGGTGCTGGGTCTTACGCGAGGGACGGGCGCCGCGCATATCGCGCGCGCGGCGTTGGAGAGCATTGCCTACCAGACTGCAGATGTGTTGCGCGCGATGGAAGCGGATGCCGGCATCAAGCTCACTGAATTGCGCGTGGATGGCGGTGCGACCCAGAACGATTTGCTGATGCAATTTCAGGCGGACATTCTGGGCGTGCGAGTAGTGCGGCCGAAAGTGTTTGAAACGACTGCGCTTGGTGCGGCTTATCTCGCGGGGCTTGCGGTTGGTTACTGGAGGAATGCGGAAGAAATCGCTGCACAGTGGAAGACCGATCGCGTATTCAAGCCTGCCATGCCGCGCGACGAGGCTGCAAAACTGATGTCCGGTTGGACTAAAGCGCTCAGCCGTGCAAAACAATGGGCGACTGACGATTGAGGGTCAGCTAATGACTTTTGTGCGTAGCGCGCCAGTGCTTGAACCGCACAAGCAACCATGAAGACCCAAGCACCTTGGAAATGCGACTGGTACCGGCAGCAATTTTGCCCGAGCCGAAGATGAGCGCAACTATGGCTAATGCCACTGAGTCGATGACAATCAGTGCATTGCCGAACTCGGGCGTCATTGCGGTCGGTAGAATGCCAAAACCCATTATTTCAGTCCAGTATTTATGTTGCAGTAGCATATGGCTGAATTATGGCAAAAATTGTGCGATTTATAAATATTCATAATCATGTATTTAGGTGAAAATAAGGCATGCGAATATCACGTCAATATTTGGCTATTTGTGACGCATTGCACTACGGCAGGTTTGGGCGCGTCAGCATGATCGATAAGGCGCTTTCACCCCCTTCCTGCAAGGCCCGCTTTTAAAATATTCACTGACCTTTTTAAGAGATCGGCATGACCGCGACTAACGACTATCTCGACACCTTGAGCAGGTTCGCCTGCGAAACGGCTTGCGCGGACATTCCGCCTGCGGTAAGGGAGCGAGCGAAGATCATCGTCGCCGACCTGGTCGCCGTGATTGCTGCCGGCATGCAGGAGCCGGAAATGAAGGCGCTCGTGGCGCAACATCTGCCGCGTGTCGCGGCGGGTAAGGCCTCAATAATCGGCAGCGGCAAGCGCGGTAATCCATTGGACGCCGCATTGCTCAATGCA
>JANXRI010000388.1 GCA_025353085.1 Betaproteobacteria bacterium | reverse complement strand
AAGCGTGACGAGTTCCTTCACCGAGCGCGCAGGCAGCGACGGGTGGACGACCAGCACAATCACATTGGCGACGCTCTGCATGACCGGTGCGAAATCGCGATTTACATCGTACGGCAGCGTCTTGTAAACGAATGGATTGATTGCAAGCACTGAGGTAAACGGCGCTCCCAGCGTGTAGCCATCGGGTTTGGCCCTGGCGACGGCTTCCATGCCGATAATGCCGTTAGCGCCCGGCCGGTTGTCCACGATAACCTGCTGACCCCACGCTTCACTAAGCTTTTGCGCAATCGCGCGCGCCACGATGTCGACCGCGCCGCCCGCCGTCTGTGGCACGATGATGCGCACGGGACGATTGGGATAATCGCCCGATTGGGCGGCAGCCGGCGCGGTCGCGAATACCGCAAACGCGGCGAGCAGCACACTCATGAAATTCGAGCAGTTCATGCGTATTCCTTCCATTAAAAAATCTTGAACCGCGAAGGACACGAAGGACGCGAAGGACGCCAGGGACAACTTACGAGATGGTCGAGGTTGCACTTCGTCATCTTTAAGCGGCGTATTGAAGTAACTCGCCGATTGTTTTTGTTCCTTCGTTTTCCTTGGCGTCCCTTGCGGTGAAGCTTTTGCTTTTTTTACCGTCTACGCCGAGACCGACTTGCGGATTCGTTTTTCGCCGCCCGCGCGCATGAGATCCATCAGCATGCGCGTCGAACCGTAATCCTCGAGGTGCGTCACCGCGTTGATCACCGCGTCGATATTCCCTGCGGGCAGCCGCGCTTTTGCATACGTGCGGAATTTCGCCTCGATTTGCGCGCGCGTCAGCGGATTTTCGGCAGAGCCGCGCGGATGGTCACAGCGCATGCTGAGCGATCTGCCGTCGGTTGTTTGCGCATCGACGACCGCCTGGACGCCGCTCAGCGCGGGGTCAATCGTTACCTCGACCTGTTCGGCAGCGAATTTGCGTAACTGCGGATCGTCATAGCGAGCCGGTTCGAATTGCGCGAGCGTAAGTTCACGGTCATGCAGAATTACGGCCGCGGCATAATGGGTCGACAGCAATGCGTCGAACTTGCCTTTGTAGCGCGGGAAGATGCCATGCATGTCGACCGCGGTTTTGCTCATCGTCACCTTCAGTTTTTTCACCTGCTCCGGGCGCAGATCGTTTTTCTCAACGAGGTCGAACATCGCGGTAATGAAGCCCTGGATCGTGGACGCCGACGGCCACAGCCGCAACGCGATTTGTTCAAGCTCCCAGCGTTGTCCGAGTTGATCGGTCGCGTCGGCAGGCCGGCCCCCGTTCGAGTAAGTGTTGAAGAGTCCGCCGTCCTGATGGGTAAGAAATTCGCCGGTAGCGAGGAAATCCTGCTCCGCGAGCAATGCCGCCATCAAGCCTGACAACGCGCCGCGGCATTGATGGAATTTAACGGTCGGCGTTCCCCATGCGGCAAACGTGCCGGCTGATTGGCTGCCGGCAAGCCCGAATGCTTTAGCCATCTTAGCGGCATCGAGGCCGATCAACCGCCCGACTGCCGCTGCGGAGCCGAAAGGTCCGATTACGCCCGGGCCGTGCCAGCCACGCTTGCGTGCTTCCGGATAATCAAGTCCAAGTCCCACTCGCGTCGTTACCTCGCAGCCAGCCGCGATCGCCACCAGCAAGTCACGGCCCGACAAGCCATCCCGCTCTGCGATGGCGAGCGCGGGCGGAATGACTTCGGGCGTGACATGAGTAAGGGTCGAGCGGTGGATGTCGCACATCGTGACCGCGGTGATCAAATAGCCGTTCAGCATCGTCGCGCCGGCCAGCGATAGCCGGTCGCCGCCAATGACACTGCTTTCATTCGATTGCGCCAGGCCCGCTGCGAGCGCTGCCAACTGATGTGTTTCCTCACCTTGATGCCCGGCGATGGCGCACGCCAGTGTGTCGAGCAGGATGTTCTTGCAATACTCGCGCGTGCACTGCGGAATGTCTTCGTATTTGAGCGCGGACGCAAACTGCGCGAGCACCGCGGTGGTTTCACCTGCCATTGCAAACTCCTTTAATATTCACCGCCGGTCTCGAGGCCGGCTGGGGAGGCTCATCATAAAACGGGTGGCCCCAAAAGAACACTTAAAAGCCTGAACCGCTAAGGACGCCAAGGACGCGAAGGAAAATTCAAGATAGGTCGAGATCGAATTGCCGGCGCACTACGACGAAAGCGTCGATCGACGTCAAACTATTTTTGTATGTTGCGCGCTTTCCTTTGCGTCCCTGGCGGTGAAGCTTTGGGTTTTAACATGTGCCGGACGCGACTACTCAGGACGCAGCCCGGCTCGCTTGATGATCGCCGCATAGCGCGCGGTTTCATTGCGCACGAGGGTTGCTAATTCGTCCGGCGTGCCGAGCCAGGGCTCGACACCCGCTGACGCCAGGCGTTCTCGGAAATCGGGCGCGGCCATCGCGCTTGTCACTTCGCGCTGAAGGCGCGCGATGATCTCGCGCGGTGTCGCCGCCGGCGCGAACATGCCGAACCAGATCGGCATCACGAAGTTCTCGACACCGGCTTCTTTCGCCGTCGGCACTTCAGGCAGCGTTGGCGCACGTCTATCCGACAGGACGGCAAGCGCGCGCACTTTGCCGGCGCGAATTTGCGTGAGCGACGACGCGACTGCAACGACCACTTCATCCACTTCGCCGCCGATGAGGGAGAACACCGCGACCGACGCGCCCTTATACGGGACATGCACGAGGTTGATTTTTTCCAGACTCATCAAGAGCTCGTTCGCGAGATGATTGGTCGTGCCGGCGCCGCCGGAGCCGTAGTTAAGCTTGCCTGGATTGGCGCGCGCGAGAGCGACGAATTCTTTTAGCGTCTTTGCCTGCACCGAGGGATTCACAAGCAGCACATTCGGTATTTCCGCGAGCCGCGCGATCGGTACGAAATCTTTCGCGGCGTCGTAATCGAGCTTCGCATACAGCGAAGGACTGACCGCAATTGCGGAGGATGTCACGAGCAGCGTGTAGCCATCGGGCGGGGCTTTCGCCGCGAGGGCGAGGCCCAAATTGCCGCCGGCCCCCGGGCGATTGTCGGGTATCAGGTTCGCGCCCATCTGCTCGCCGAGTTTTTGGGCGATGGCGCGACCGAGAATGTCGCTCGGGCCGCCGATCGGAAACGGCATGACGACCCGGATCGGCTTGTTCGGATATGACTGCGCACAGGCAACGTTCGCAGCAAGCGCGATCAAAAGCGGCGCAACGCTGGCGTGTAACAACCGTAACGGCATGGACATTGTTCCTCCAGAGCGCGCGATTCGATTGATCGCGACGGGCGAGCCGGCAGTTTAACGTATCGCCAAGCGGCTTCCAAGGCGTCGAGCCTCGCGCGGTGCTGCTAAACTCGCGGCCTCTGGTTCTAGACGTGAAGGAAACCTGCGATGAAGATTACCAAAGTCGAAACCATCGTCGTCACGATGCCGATGATTATCGAAGGTAGCGTGATGCCCAAACAGGGCGGCAAGCCGCGCACGAGCATGGATACGCTGCTC
>JANXRI010000375.1 GCA_025353085.1 Betaproteobacteria bacterium | reverse complement strand
AAGCCTGCATACGTCCGTCGGCATGGCGTTCGTCGGCGCGGTGGTCGGCGAATACCTCGGCTCGTCGCGCGGCGTCGGCTATTTGATTCTGCAGGCTGAGGGCGCGTTCGATATTAATACGGTATTCGCGGGCATCCTCGTGTTGACGGCATTCGCGCTGGCGCTCGATGCGCTGGTCTCATTCGCGGAAAGGCGTCTGCTGGTCTGGCGGCCGGCGCAGAGTGAAACCGAAAGGCTTTAAAAAGATCCAGGAGCGCGAAATGAGGATTGGTCAACAGTGTCACTTTCGTGTCCTCGCGCGGCGCCCCTCAATCCTCGATCTTAAAACGTCAGTCTTTGTTATGATGAACCATTCACTGGCGCGCGAGATCGATGATGTTTTTGAGTTGGTAGTGCAGCCATTGCGACTTCACAATTGTTTTGACGTTAAACAGCCGGACTTGAGCAACGAGGGGCGCACGCATGGCATTGTTCGGGGGCGGTAAGCCCGATCATCCGATGGCGGATCCGAAGCAGGCGCGCACGCTGATTGCGGAATTTCCCGCGCATGACGCGACGAAAGCGCTTGACGAAGTCACGTTCTGGCTCGACTCGGTGAGCCGCACCGAGGGTTTCAAGCTCGACTATCGCTTCGAGCTATACGATGCGCTCGATCAGGCGGCCAAGGTGCACCAGCGCAAGCTGTCGCAAGATTACCTCGCTACCGACCGCCAGGAAAAATTCCGCGAGAGCAAGTTGTGGAACTCGATATTCGAATTCTGGAAAACGCTCGGTGATTGTTATATCCAGTGCATCGAGCAGTTTCAGGCTGGCGCTTCCGGTGCCGGCGCGATAAAGAAGGACTTGCCGATCATCGTCGGCCGCGCGCTGCGCACGGTAACGTTACAGCTTAAATGGAGCGCGCTTCGTTACGGCTCGGTCGATGACCGTCTGTGGGGCCTGCTGGGACGGATGTTCGTATTCGCCGAGTCGAAACGCTTTGCGACGACTGCGGTGGATATTTACCCCGGCGCGCATGGGCAGGGGACCGTCGAGCGCGAATTTCTAAAGGCGCTGATGCTGGGGGTCTCGGCGACCGATGGACTGACGCCGCTTAAGCAGGAGATCGCGGAGCGCACGGTCGCTCATTTCGGCGATATGTACGAGTTGGGCGACCGACCCACTGCGACTTGCAATTATTTTTTTGATCTTTCCATGCGCAAGCCGCCGGCGCGCGTTATGAAAAACTTTGATTTGAGTCCGCACATTCGCTATTTCGGGCCGGGCAAGGCCCTCGCCGCATTGCGCCAGTTGATTGAGGACATCAAGACCAAGGACGGCGTGCCCTCCGACGTCAACCTTGGGGGCAACTACGAAGTCGAGCTCGTGCGCTCGGTCATGACGCACCTGGCCCTGTACTGGTCGGACAAACCGCCGGCGCGCAGTTCCGAGCGGCGCCAGACTGCCACGCGGCTGACCGTGGTTCATGGGCTGTCGCAGATATTGCGTTCGGTGCGGCCGGTCGAGGACGACACCTCGCTCGATTTTCAGGTCAAAAATGCGGGTGAGAGCTGGATCGCCGAGAATATCAGCGATGGTGGTTTCGGCGCTATCGTCCCGCAGGTAAAAGGCGACTGGATCAAAGTCGGCGGTCTGCTTGGTGTGCTGGGGGAGACTTCCAAGTTCTGGGGCGTCGGTCTGGTTCGGCGCCTGACACGCGACGAATTCCAGCAACGCCGCGTCGGCATTCATCTCATCTCGAAAGCAATCATTCCCGTGCGTCTTTCTCCGGCGGGCGGTGTGTCCTCTGTCATTGCGCTGCGCGACGGATATCAAGCCGTGCTGTTGTCAACCACACCAGACAAAAATGGCGAAGTTACGCTGCTGCTACCGGTCGGCACCTACTCGCAAACGCAGCCGCTTGAAATGAACGTGCGCGGTAAACAGTATTACCTCATGCCGCGCCGGCTGATTGAAGGCGGCGATGATTTTGACTGGGGCAGCTTCAAGGTTATGAAGAACGCTTGACCTGTGCGCTGAACGGTTGCTGCCGCGAGCGGCAAAAGTTTATGCGGGCAGCACCTCCGCGAGCCACGCGCTGATGGCGCCCACTTCTTCCGCGCACACAGAATGCTGCATCGGATATTCGTGAAAATCCACGCGATAGCCTGCAGCCGTTAATTTTTCCCGCGAGCTCGTCGCCATTGCGAGTGGAATCACCGGATCGTCAGTGCCGTGCGCATAAAAAATCGGAATTGCACGATTCGCCGCTGATGCTTCGCTTGCCAGGCTGTCGCCCATCGGCAGATACGTCGACAATGCCATGATGCCGGCAAGCCGCTGCGGATAACGCAGACCGGTTTGCAGCGCAATCGCGCCGCCCTGCGAAAATCCCGCGATAACGATTTTTTCGACAGCTATTCCGCGTGTTGTCTCACGCTCGATCAAGCGGCCAACATGCGCCTGGGATGCGCGTACGCCTTTTTCATCCGCGCGGCGGGTGGTGCCTTCGAGATCGCCGAAGCTCACGTCGTACCAGGCGCGCATCACCATGCCGTTGTTGATGGTGACCGGCATCGTCGGCGCGTGCGGGAAGATGAACCGGATTGCGGGTGGATTGGCTAGCCGCAGCTCGGGCACGATCGGTGCGAAATCATTGCCGTCGGCGCCTAAGCCGTGCAGCCAGATTACGGCGGCCGTAGGTTTTGGCGCGGTTTCTATTTCAAGGGTTTGCAGCAGATCGCCCATGGTTCAGGTCTTCGGTTTCAATGCGGACTTCGGCCGAAATACTTTGATGACGCTTTCGTGGGTCTCGATATACGGGCCGCCGATCAGGTCGATGCAATAAGGCACCGCGGCAAATATTCCATCGAGCGTTTCCTTGATCGCTTTGGGCTGCCCGGGCAGATTCAGGATCAGCGCCTGCTTTCTGATCACGCCGGCCTGGCGCGACAAAATCGCGGTTGGCACGTACTTGAGGCTGACCTGCCGCATTTGCTCGCCGAATCCCGGCATCACTTTATCGGCGACGGCGAGCGTTGCTTCAGGCGTCACATCGCGCGGCGCAGGTCCCGTGCCGCCGGTCGTGAGGACAAGATGGCAGTGCGCCGCATCTACCAGTTCGCGCAGTGTCTCTTCAATGACCGGCTGCTCGTCGGGTATCAGCCGCGTCACCATTTTCCACGGCGAGGCGAGTGCTGCGCCAAACCATTCCTGCAAGGCAGGCAGGCCCTTGTCTTCGTAGACGCCGCTCGAGGCGCGGTCGCTGATGGATACGAGACCGATCAAGAGTTCGTTTTGCATGAGCGGATTATAGCGTGACGAAGCGGGAGATTTTAGCCTTGCTCCGTGGGTCGTTAGTTTTTTCCGGCGACGATGTCGCGCAACGCGCGAAATAACTCGCGATAATTTTTCGGCGTGCGGTTGAGCGCGCGATCGCGCTTAATACTTGCAATCAGCGAGCGCAGGTGCTGCGAATCGCAGCCCGGGTATTCCGCCAAAAACAGCGTTAGCTCCGCGTCGTCGGCGAGCAGACGCTCGCGCCAGCGTTCGACCAGGCGCTGCTGCACGGTGCTCTCTCTCGCGACCCCGTTCCACAAATCAAGCCGCGCGCGAATCGGCGCCGGGTCGATTTCGCGCATCAGCTTGCCGATAAACTGCATCTGGCGGCGGCGGCCTTCGAAGTCGTGGATTCGTTGCGCGTCGACAATTGCCTCGAACAAGCGCTCCGGCAACTCGATTTGCGCAAGCTGATCGGCGTTCAGCATCACGAGCTCGGCACCCATGTCCTGCAGCGCGACCATGTCGCGTTTACGTTGCGATTTACTCGGGCGGCCGGGTTCCTCGATCTCATCGGTGACTGGATTCATACTGGTATGATAACTACTTTTGGGAAAGCCCCGCCGATGTCTACCGCTGTCAATCCGCGCGCCGCGCCGCGCAACCAGTTTGCCAACGATTCCGCGAGTCTGAAAGCAATCGTCGCCGATGTGCTCAAGTACGCGCGCGAGCATGGCGCTACCGCCTGCGAGGCCGAAGTCTCCGAAGGCTTGGGCCAGACCGTCACCGTGCGCCACGGTGAAGTCGAAACGATCGAATACAACCGCGACAAGAGCATGGGGATTTCCGTTTATATCGGCCAGCGGCGCGGTCACGCCAGCACGTCGGATTTTTCGCTCAAAGCGGTGCGCGCAACGGCGGATGCTGCGTTGTCGATTGCGAAGTTCACCGCGAGCGACGAATTTGCGGGTCTCGCTGACGAAGCGCTTCTCGCGCGCGATATCTTGGATCTCGATTTATTTCACCCGTGGGATCTGCCGGTCGAACGCGCGATAGAACTCGCCTGCGCGTGCGAGGATGCTGCATTCGCGGTCGACAAGCGGATATCGAATTCGGAAGGCGCAACCGTCTCCCTGCAGCAATCGCATTTTGCCTATGGCAATTCACTTGGATTTCTGGGCGGCTACCCGAGTTCGCGCCACTGGATCAGTTGCGCCGTGATTGCCGGCAAGGGCGACGAAATGCAGCGCGATGACTGGTACACGTCGGCGCGCGATCAGGCGGGGCTAGATGCGCCTGAAACTGTCGGCAAAATTGCGGGACAGCGCGCACTGGCGCGCTTCGGCGCAAAAAAAATCCCGACCGCGCAAGTGCCCGTGCTGTTTGAAGCGCCGGTGGCGGCCTCGTTACTCGGCCATTTCGTGGCGGCGGTAAGCGGCGGTAGTCTCTATCGCAAATCGTCGTTTTTGGTCGACAGCCTCGGCCAACAAATATTCGCGCCGATCGTTGAGATCACCGAAGACCCGCTGATCGTCAAAGGTGAAGCGAGCAGCCCGTTCGACGAAGAAGGGGTCGCCACGCACCGGCGTCCCGTGGTCGAAGCGGGTGTCGTGCGAGGCTATTTTCTGGGCAGCTATTCCGCGCGCAAGCTCGGCATGCAGACGACCGGCAATGCCGGTGGCACGCATAATCTGATTTTGAAAGACACCGGCCAGGATTTTCCGCAGTTGCTGAAACAAATGGACCGTGGCCTGCTGGTGACCGAGATGCTCGGGTCGGGTATCAACATGGTGACCGGCGATTATTCACGAGGCGCCGCCGGTTTCTGGGTGGAAAACGGGCAGATTGCGTACCCGGTCCACGAGATCACGGTCGCCGGTAATTTGAAAGACATGTTCACGGGCATCGTCGCGGCCGGCAACGACATCATCAAGCGCGGCTCGAAGCAGTGCGGCTCGATTTTGATCGACCGCATGACGATTGGCGGGGATTGACCGCGCAGGACGGCTGCTGTCCAATAGGCAACGCGCACTTAAAAAAACGCGGCCAATTGGCGAACAAAGTTCTACACCTAAAAAAGGGGGGAGAAAAATGAAGCGTCGTTCATTTCTTAAAAATGCAGCGGCCGGACTCGCAGCAGGTACTGTCGCTGCACCGGCGATCGCGCAATCGCAGCCGGCCATTCAATGGCGGATGGCGTCGAGTTTCCCTAAAAGCCTTGACACCATTTTCGGCGCGGCCGATATCGTTTCGAAGCGCGTCGCCGAGATCACGGAAAATAAATTCCAGATCCGTACTTTCGCAGCGGGTGAAATCGTGCCGGGGCTGCAGGTGCTCGATGCCGTGCAGAACGGCACGGTCGAGTGCGGCCATACCGCGCCTTACTACTACGTCGGGAAGGATCCCGCGTTTGCGTTTGGCACTGCGGTGCCGTTCGGGCTCAATGCGCGCCAGCAGAACGCGTGGAAATATTATGGTGGCGGCATGGATGCACTCGCGCTGTTGTTCAAGGACTATAACGTAGTGCATATCCCGTGCGGCAACACCGGCGCGCAGATGGGCGGCTGGTACCGGAAGGAAATCAAGACGGTCGCCGATCTGAAGGGCATGAAGATGCGCATCGGCGGCCTGGCCGGCCAGGTGCTGGCCAAGCTCGGCGTGGTCGCCCAGCAACTTGCCGGCGGCGACATTTATCCGGCGCTCGAGCGCGGCACTATCGATGCGGCGGAATGGGTGGGCCCGTATGACGATGAGAAGCTCGGTTTCAACAAAGTCGCCAAGTATTACTATTATCCCGGCTGGTGGGAGGGCGGCCCCGAACTGTCGTTGCTGATCAACGACAAGAAATGGGCCGAGTTGCCCAGGCATTACCAGGCGGTGCTCGAAGCATCCTGCGCGGAAGCGAATGTGCACATGGTCGCCCGCTATGACGCCAAAAATCCCGATGCGTTCAAACGACTGGTCGGCAGTGGAACGCAGTTGCGGCTGTTCCCGCGTCCGGTGATGGAAGCGTGCGAAAAAGCGGCGTTCGAACTGTACGACGAGCTGGCCGAAAAAAGTTCGCACTGGAAACGAATTTATCCGGCCTGGAAAAAATTCCGCGACGAGCAGTACCAGTGGTTCCGGGTGGCCGAATACGGCTTCGATAATTTCGCGTATAGCCCGCGCGGCAAACTCGCCGCCTCGAGCCCGGTCAAGAAATAAACGGCCGGTTTAAAAACGGTTAAAAAAAGCCCCGCTGCGGCGAGGCTTTTTTTGGTTTCGGGGTGCGCCTACTTACCTTCGCGGATTGCTTTTTCGAGCGCGGCGGCGTCCCGGTCGTCCTCGGTTTTGCCCTCGGTGTCGGGTGTCGTGTTGCGCTGCTCGTCCATCTGCAACTCGATTGTGCTCGGCGTGCCGGTCGGGCCGTTGTTGACGAAGCTCGTGACGAGGCCGGGGAAGAAAATCAGGATGGCGACGAGTATCAATTGCAGCACGACCCACGGAATCGCACCCCAGTAGATGTCCGAGCTCCTGACCTCCTTGGGCGCCACGCCACGCAGGTAGAAGAGCGCGAAGCCGAACGGCGGATGCATGAACGACGTCTGCATGTTGGCGCCGAGCAGCACGCCGAACCAGATCAGATCGATGCCGAGTTTGGATGCCACCGGCGCGAGCAACGGGATGATGATGAACGCGATCTCGAAGTAATCGAGGAAAAACGCCAGAAAGAAAACGAAAATGTTGACGAAAATCAGGAAGCCGGTGACCCCGCCGGGCAGCGAGGTCAGCAAGTGTTCGATCCACAAATCGCCGTCGACGCCGCGAAATACGAGGCCGAACACCGTCGAGCCGACCAGAATGAAAATCACCATCGAGCTGATGCGCATCGTTGAACCGAACGCCTCGCGAATCAGGCCGCGCAGTTCGCCGATAAATGCGGCCTCAAGAAGAAGCACCGTGAACGCGGCGTAGAACACCGCGAACAACGGAGTTTGAGCAACATCCAAAAAAGCGCTACCGGCGGCCACCAGCGGCGCCGGTATCCACGCGTCCTGCCAGATGAATATCGCGGGTATCGCGAGCAATGTCATCGCGGCAAGCGCGATCCACGCCGTGATTTTGCCGCGTCGCGAGAAATCCTTGTGATGCAGCACGGCCAGCACGATTGCGCCGACCGCGCCCATCGCGCCGCCTTCGGTCGGGGTCGCCAGCCCCATCAGGATCGTGCCCAGCACGAGGAAAATCAGCACGATCGACGGCACCATGCCCCACAGGCATTTGCGGATCAATGGCCAGCCTTTGAGCGTACGCGCCTCCGGCGGCAGGGCCGGCATGGCGGCGGGCTTGACGACGCTTAGCACCATTATGTAAATGCAGAACAGCAGGATCTGCACGATGCTCGGGCCGATCGCGCCGGCATACATGTCGCCCACCGAACGGCCGAGCTGGTCGGCGAGTACCACCAGCACGAGCGAGGGCGGTATCAGTTGCGTGATGGTGCCGGATGCCGCGATTACCCCCGTCGCGAGCCGCATGTCGTATCCGTAACGCATCATGATCGGCAAGGAAATCATGCCCATTGCGATGACCGACGCGGCGACCGTGCCGGTGATCGCACCCAGAATCGCGCCGACGATGATGACCGCGTATGCAAGACCGCCGCGTACCGGCCCGAACAACTGACCCATGCTGTCGAGCATGTCCTCAGCGAGGCCGCAGCGCTCGAGGATCGCGCCCATGAAGGTAAAAAACGGAATCGCGAGCAGCAGGTCATTGGAAATGATGCCGAAGACGCGCTCAGGCAGCGCCTGCAGCAATTCGATGTGAAAAAATCCGAGTTCAATGCCCCAGAAGCCGAAAAAGAGACCGACGGCGGCGAGTGAGAACGCGACCGGATAACCGATCAGCATGAACACCACAAGGCCACCGAACATCAGTGGCGCCATCAAGTCGCGGGTCATTGCAGCGGTCTCTCGTAATGCACGTCGGCCGGCAGGTGGCCGGTCAGCATTGCAATTCGTTTGATGACTTCAGACACGCCCTGCAGGGACAAAAACCAGAAGCCGAGCGGGATCATGATTTTGATCGGCCAGCGCAAAAGTCCGCCGGCATTGCCGGACATTTCATGTTGCAGGTACGAGTTGTGGAACATCGGCCACGCCAGCCACGCGATAATGATGGTGGCCGGCAGCAGAAATAATATGCCGCCTAGAATGTCGATCCAGATCTGCGCGCGCGTCGGCAAGTGGGCGTAAACGATGTCGACCCGCACGTGTTCGTTCTTTTTGAGTGTGTACGAGGCGCCGAGCAGAATCATGGCGCCGAACATGTACCACTGGATTTCGAGCCACGCGTTAGAGCTTATGCTGAATGCATAGCGCGAAAATGCGTTGCCGGCGCTTATCAGGCAGGCCAACAGCACGAGCCAGTTCGCGACAACCGCCAGTTTTTCGTTGAACGCGTCGATGAGCCGCGAGAGCGCGAGCAAGATCTGCATGCGGCGTTGTTCCCTGTGATTACCGTTTACACGGCAGCGTGCCGGGCTATGTCTAATGATACGGGCAAGTCGCGCAGCGGGCAAAGCTGGTATCGCGGGCGTCGAACGGCTTTTCAACGCCGGCCCTAAAATCGTTTTGGCATCGACATTCCAAGCCGCCCGCAGAGCGGGCCTGCGTAATTAACCGTGGTAAAATCAACAATTTGAAATCGAAATCCACCGATGTATTCAAGGCAGCAAACCATTGCAGCGTTCGATCCGGAATTGACGTGGGCGCTCGAGCGCGAGACGCAGCGGCAGGAAGACCACATTGAGCTCATCGCATCGGAAAATTATGCGAGCCTGCGGGTGCTGGAGGCGCAGGGTTCGGTGTTGACGAACAAATATGCCGAAGGCTATCCGGGAAAGCGGTATTACGGCGGTTGTGAATATGTCGACGTCGCGGAACAACTCACCATCGATCGCGCGTGCGAATTGTTCGGCGCCGAGTACGCGAACGTGCAGCCGCATTCCGGTTCGCAGGCCAACTTTGCGGTGTATACCGCGGTCTTGCAGCCGGGCGACACCCTGCTTGGAATGTCGCTCGCACACGGCGGGCACCTCACGCACGGCGCCACAGTCAATCTCAGCGGCAAGCTTTATCACGCCGTGACCTACGGCCTGGATCCCGCGACTGAAGCCATCGACTACGCGCAGGTCGAACAATTGGCGCGTCTACACCGGCCAAAAATGATCGTCGCGGGCGCCTCGGCGTATTCGCTCGTAATCGACTGGCAACGGTTTCGCCAAATTGCCGACGACGTCGGCGCTTTTTTGATGGCCGATGCCGCGCACTACGCGGGACTGATCGCGGCAAAAGTTTATCCGAGCCCGGTGGGTATTGCGGATTTCGTCACCACCACCACGCACAAAACGCTGCGCGGCCCGCGTGGCGGCTTGATACTCGCGGGCGCTCAACACGCGAAAGTGCTGAATTCGGCGATATTCCCTGGCAGCCAGGGCGGCCCGTTGATGCACGTAATCGCCGCCAAAGCCGTCGCGTTCAAAGAGGCGCTGAGCCCCGGCTTCAAGGAATATCAGTTGCAGGTGATCACCAATGCGCAGGCGATGGCCGGCCGCTTGCAACAGCGTGGTTGCCGCATCGTTTCAGGTCGCACCGATTGCCATTTGTTCCTCGTCGATCTCACCGCTAAACACGTGACCGGCAAACAGGCGGAGGATGCGTTGGGCCGCGCGCACATCACGATCAACAAGAATGCCATTCCCAATGACCCGCAAAAGCCCGCGATTACGAGCGGAATCAGACTGGGTTCTCCGGCAATCACTACCCGCGGATTTGGCGTGGCGGAAACCGCAGAACTGGCGGATCTGATTGCGGACGTGCTGGATGCGCCGGCCGATGACAGTGTGATTGAGCGGGTGGCGTCGGCGGCCAAAGCGCTCTGCGCCAGGTTTCCGGTGTATGAAAAATAGGATTGAGGAATGAGGAGTGAGGAGCGTGTATCGATCGCAGCGACGCGCGCATTTCATTTCGGTCCGTGCGTGAGCCGTATGGCCCCATCCTCATTCCACAATTCTAAAACCTGATTTATGCATTGTCCGTTCTGCAAAGCACCCGATACGCAAGTCATCGATTCGCGTGTCAATGACGCCGGCGACAGCATCCGGCGGCGCCGGCGCTGCGCCGCGTGCAACAAGCGCTTCACGACGTACGAAACCGTCGAGCTGCGCATGCCGCAGTTGGTGAAACAGGATGGGAGCCGCACTGAATTCGATCTCGACAAGCTGCGCACCGGTTTCATGCGCGCGCTGCATAAGCGACCGGTGCCGACGCCGCTCGTCGACGATGCGGTCGCGACCGTCACCCACCAGGTGCTGGCGCTGGGCGAGCGTGAGATCGAGTCGAGGCGCGTCGGCGAGATGGTCATGAAAGAGCTCTACAAGCTCGACAAGGTCGCTTACATCCGGTTTGCGTCGGTTTATAAAAGCTTCCAGGACGTCGACGACTTCCAGAACGCCATCAAGGAAGTGCAGAAACCTTCGGCGAAAAGCAAGTAACGCAGAATGAGCAGTGCGGCGGACAACGAATTAATGGCGCGCGCGCTCGGACTCGCGGAGAGGGGGCTTTACACAGCGACACCCAATCCACGCGTCGGCTGCGTGATCGTGCGCGATGGCACGGTGGTCGGCGAAGGCTGGCACGCGCGGGCCGGCGGGCCGCATGCCGAAACGGTGGCTCTGCACGCAGCGGGTGAGCGTGCACGCGGCGCGACCGTATACGTGACGCTGGAGCCTTGCCATCACCACGGACGCACGCCGCCGTGCGACGAGGCGTTGATCGCGGCGGGCGTGGTACGCGTCGTAGTGGCGATGCGGGATCCCGATCCGCGTACGGCGGGCCAGGGCACCGCACGCCTGAGGCAGGCAGGCCTCATTGTCGACACCGGCATTATGGAGAGCGCGGCGATCGTATTAAATCGCGGGTTTGTTTCGCGCGTGACGCGCGGCAAACCATGGACGCGCCTTAAAATCGCGGCGAGCCTCGACGGTAAAACCGCATTGCTCAATGGCAAGAGTCAGTGGATTACGGGCGATGCGGCCCGCAATGACGGCCATCATTGGCGCGCGCGCGCCTGCGCAGTCTTGACCGGCATTGGAACCGTGCGCGACGATGATCCGCAATTGACGGTGCGCGCGGTGACCACGTCACGGCAACCGCTTCGCGTCGTGATCGACAGCCGGCTCGAATTGCCGCTGACCGCGCGCATACTCGAAGGCGGCGGCGTGCTGATTGCTTGCGCGATTGACGACCCGGCGAAAGCTGCTCCGTTAGAGGCAAAAGGCGCGGAAATTGTGCGCTTGCCCAATGCGTTAGGCAAGGTCGAGTTGCCGGTGTTACTGCAGGAACTCGGCCGGCGCGGCATCAATGAATTACACGTCGAGGCCGGTCATAAATTGAACGGCTCACTGTTGAACGAAGGGTGTATCGATGAATTGCTGCTGTACGTAGCGCCCTGTCTCATCGGCGATCGCGCGCGCGGCATTGCCGATTTACCCGAACTCACTGACCTCGCACTACGACGCAAATTGCATATAGACGAACTGCGCATGCTGGGGGGCGACATCCGGATTCTGGCTGGCTGGGAGGCGACCTGACATGTTTACGGGCATTATCGAAGCAGTCGGCCAAGTGCACGAAGTGAGTGCCGCACCGGGCGGCATGCGCCTCGTCGTAGATGCCGGCGCACTACCGCTCGCTGACGTTAAAATCGGCGACAGTGTGGCAGTCGATGGCATTTGCCTGACGGTTGTTGCGCACACCGGCACCCGGCTTCAATTCGACGTCTCGCGCGAAACGCTTGATTGCACCGCCGGCTTTGGCCCCGGCGCGCATGTCAACCTCGAAAAATCGTTGCGGCTCGCGGACCGGCTCGGCGGACATCTCGTGAGCGGGCACGTCGACGGCGTCGGACAGGTGCGCCGGTTCGATGCGGCCGGCGACAATCGCCGGCTTGTCGTAGATGCGCCGGCGGAGATTGCCAAATACATTGCGCGCAAGGGCTCGGTTGGATTGAATGGCGTAAGCTTGACCGTCAACGCGGTTGAACACACATGTTTCGAAGTCAACCTTATTCCGCACACACTGGTGGCCACTACTTTGCACGCACTTGCAGTCGGCATGAAAATCAACATTGAAGTCGATACGCTCGCGCGTTATGCCGGGCGCTTGAGCGAATTCACGGATAAGAGCGCATAAAACATGGCCGTCAGCCCGACACCCGACATCATCGCCGATATGCGCGCCGGCAAGATGGTGATTCTCGTCGACGAGGAAGACCGCGAAAACGAAGGAGACCTCGTGCTGGCGGCTGATTTCGTCACGCCCGAAGCGATCAATTTCATGGCGCGCTACGGGCGCGGACTCATCTGCCTGACGTTCACCGAGCAAAAATGCCGCAGCCTGAATCTGGCGCCGATGGTCACCACGAACAATTCGCCGCTCGGCACTAATTTCACCGTGTCGATCGAAGCGGCCGAGGGCGTGACGACCGGCATTTCCGCCGCCGATCGCGCGCGCACGGTGCAAGCAGCGGTGCGCGCCGATGCGGGCCCGGCCGACATTGTTCAGCCCGGACATATTTTTCCGCTGATGGCGCAGAACGGCGGCGTGCTCGTGCGCGCGGGGCACACCGAGGCGGGTTGCGACCTGGCCGCGCTTGCGGGTGCTGCGCCCGCTGCCGTGATCTGTGAAATATTGAAAGATAACGGTGAAATGGCACGCCTCGCCGATCTGGTCGAATTCGGGCGTGAGCACAAGCTCAAGATCGGTACGATCGCCGACCTGATCCAGTATCGCAGCCGCACGGAATCGCTGGTAAGCCGCGCGTCCGAACGCGATATCGAAACCGTGCACGGCAAGTTTCGGCTCGTCGTTTACAACGACACAATCGGACAGGCGACCCATCTCGCGCTGGTCAAAGGCAAGATTACGCCCGACAGCGAAGTGCTGGTGCGCGTACACGAACCGCTGTCGGTCATCGATTTGCTCGATGTGAAAAGCGCGAGCCATTCGTGGAATTTTAATCAGGCATTGGC
>JANXRI010000372.1 GCA_025353085.1 Betaproteobacteria bacterium | reverse complement strand
GCTGGGTCGATGCGAGCTTTAGAAGTCCGTTCACTCTCGCGAATGGCGCGAATAGCTCGTGCATTGCGGCCAATGGCGCAGGCAATGGCTGCACCGGCGTCGTGGTGCAGGCGGGCGACAAGATTCCCGGCATACCGGCGCTGACGTTGAAAGTGCGTCTCGGCTACGCGCTCACTGCGCAAACCCGCCTCAAAGCGACAATCCAGGCACAAGGTCCGCAATATGCGCGCGGCGATGAAAACAACCAGGATAGCAATGGCCGGGTGCCCGGTTTTGCGACGGTGAAGCTGGATGTGAGCCACCGTTTCGAAAAGAACCTGGAGGTTTTCGGCGGCGTCACCAATTTATTCAATACGCAGTACGCGACGTTTGGGATACTCGGTTCCAACAACCTCACAAATGGATCGGCCGAGCAGTTTCGCGGCATCGCGGCGCCTCGTTCGGTGTATGCCGGTGTGCGTGCGCTGTTTTAATTTATCGAGATTTTCATAAATCCCTGCATCGCTCGATTCCCTCACCCCCAGCCCACTCTCCCGGAGGGCGAGGGGAGCGTCGCGCAAAATTCGCTGTCGCTTATTTTTGAATTATCAGTAATTGACATTAAAGCGCGAGCCCGAGTTGCACGCACGCGTCGTACACCACCCGACCACCCGGCGCCAGCCGCGCGCCCTCACGCAACGTGTGGTGTCGAACGTCATGCGGTCCCATCAGATGCAACACCTCGATATCATGCGCGAGCAACGCGTCGGCGATGAACGAGCGGTGGCAGTGCCCGGGATGCGTCTCAGCGCACATGAAAGCCGTGGCGCGCGCACTACCGATAGCGATCAGCCGTTCAAGCGCGCTTGCGAATTCAGCCGTTGCCATGTGGTCCGCATAACCGCGGTGCGCCGCATCGTCGAGCGCAAGGTGGGGTGACTCGACGTGCGGCCGGCGCATGCCACCCAGAGGGCCGCCTTCCCACACATACTGTATGGCGTGCGCTTTCAATACGGGATCGAGCGCCATGCGTGCGAACTGCGGGTTGCGGCGCGATCGCGGGTAGGCACGCACGTCGACGAGACATTCGATGCGCGCGCTTTGCAACATCGCCACGACGTCTTCGACCGGGCGGTTGCCGTGGCCGATCGTATATAGAGTGGTCACGCGGCTAAACGTCTACCGAACGCCGTGTTTCGATTGATTGCAGCACCGCGCTCGCAAGTTGAATCGCGCGCACGCCGTCTTCGCCGGATGCGAGCGCACCGGGCGCCCCTCTGACTTCACGCGCGAACGCCTCGATCTCATGCGCATACAGCGGGCTCGGCGCAAAGCGCTCGATGGTTTCCCCAGCCGCCGTCTGAATGCGCAGCACGTGCTCGTCCGCCCAGCGCAGCGCCGAGGTTGTCAACATGCCGGAGCGGCCCTGGATGCGCAAATCATTGCCCGCGTACGCGATTTCACGGCTCGCGCGAACCACCACATGGCAGTCGGCGCCGAGCATGCCGAGAATCGCCAGCGTGTCGTCGGCGACACCAAGCCGGCGATCGGGATGCGAGTAGGCCGACAACTCGCGCACTTTCAAATTCGTCAGCCACTCGACCTGATCGAACAGATGAACCGCCACGTCGAACAGCACTCCGCCCTGCCGCGGATCGTCGCGCCAGGCGCCGTGTTGGCGCAGCGGTGCAATCCGCTCGAACAAAACTGCACGTAAATCGCCGAGTACGCCGGAACACACAATCTCGCGCACGCGCACAAGGATTGCTTCGAGCCTGATCTGAAACGCCGTGCGCAGGATAACGCCCGCGACTCGGCATACGTCGACCATTTCACGTCCATGCTCGACGACAAGCGCCAGCGGTTTTTCACACAGTATATGTTTGCCTGCACGCGCCGCCTCCAGAACCATCCGGTGATGGTCCGCGTTGGGCGTCGCGATGAATATCGCGTCAACCTCGTTGGCGGCAGCGAGCTCTTCGATACTCGCATAGCAACCGGGCACGCCGAACCGCTGCGCGAATGCACGTGTTTTGTCAGGCGTGCTGCCCACACACGCGACCAGTTTCGAATGTAGCGAGTTGACGATCGCGGGCGCGATTTGCTGGACGACGATTCCTCCAAGGCCGATTACGCCCCAACGGACGGCAGTTTCATTTTTCAACACGTCGATGCTCCAGTCTGACGGCAGTGTCGCCGAGTATAGGCAAGAAGGAAATGCTCAACAAGCGAGAGGCGGTGCGCTTTACACGCGAGTTGCCCGCAATCGGCGCTGTTAGGTCGGCTAGGTCGGCGAACACCGCTTTGTCGTGACCGGCGCACAGATCGAATGCGCCATAGTCGGTGAACAGAAACACACTCATGTGCGTTGCGCGGCTTACGTCACTGAGGCCGACAAAACTAGCTTGGGTATGCGGAAATGTTCACGACATATGTGCGGTAAATAGCGGGCAGCCGTGCAAGCACCTCGTCCTTGCCGAGCAATTCGCTATCGCGCACGATGGCGGCAATGAGTTCCGGCGTAAGCAACTGCAACGCCGGTGTTGCAATCGGTGCAAAACTCAAATGCCACGGCTCAGGGTTCACACCGCCGCGGTATTCTGCATACGGGCGGTAGAAACCGTAGCGCGCGATGTTGCCGGTTAGCCAACTGTTGAGCGCAGCAAATACGCCGCCGGGTGCGTACTCTTCAGGCACGAGTCGATAACGATAGTTCTCCGGCATCGCGGCGCGATCGATCACGTCGATGTCGGTGCCCCAGTGATGGCGGCTGGCGCCCGGCAGCGCACTCCAGCACAGAATGCCATCGATACGTTCGCTGGTAGTAAGGCTCGCGTGATCGCGGACGTTACCCGCGACATCATAGAGCGGACGCTCGCCGCGATACTTCATGTTCCAGATGCGAAGCTGCGCGCCGAAATCGCGGAACCCGCTCGCGATCTGGAGATCGATGCCGGAATTGGCTGCCGCTGTTTTCAGGGCAAGGAAAGGCTCAAGCGCCTGATGGTGAATGGCAGCGCCGAGATCGTCGCGCTGTACGACATGGGTCGAAGCGCGGCCGGTCAATTCGAGATCGTTGAACATGGGGCGATTTTAAACCCTGGGGCGCGTACAACAAAAAAGCCGGCACGAAGCCGGCTTTTCAAATGCTGCTTGTTTTTATTATGCCGCCTTGGCAGGCGCTTCTTCTTTTTTATCCTCTGCTACCTCTGGACGGTCGATGAGCTCCACCACCGCCATTGGCGCGTTGTCCCCCTTGCGAAAACCAAATTTCAATATGCGCAGATAGCCGCCGTTGCGGCCGGCGTAACGCGGGCCGAGTTCGCCGAACAATTTGGTTACGATGTCACGATCGCGCAGGCGGTCGAAAGCGAGCCGGCGATTGGCAAGCGACGGCGATTTACCGAGCGTCAGTATCGGCTCGGCAACGCGGCGCAACTCCTTCGCTTTCGGCAGAGTGGTCTTGATGACTTCATGCCGCAGCAGCGACACTGTCATGTTGCGCAGCATCGCCAAACGGTGACTGCTGGTGCGATTAAGTTTTCTTAAACCAAGACGGTGACGCATGGCAAATCCTTTATTGAAGCCTGTTTCATAATTTTTGACACAGGCCTTGCTTTGGGGAGCGCGTGAGGGGGTGCGCCCCCCTCATGTAGTTAGAAGCTTTTAAACCTTTTCGAGCCCGACGGGAGGCCAGTTTTCGAGCCGCATGCCGAGGGTCAATCCGCGTGAGGCGAGCACTTCCTTGATCTCATTGAGCGACTTGCGGCCCAGATTCGGCGTCTTCAGTAGTTCAGTCTCACTGCGCTGGATCAAGTCGCCGATGTAATAGATGTTTTCCGCCTTGAGACAATTGGCTGAGCGTACGGTGAGCTCGAGATCGTCCACGGGCCGTAGGAGGATCGGATCGATCTGCTGAGCTTTCGGCTGCTCAATCTGCACGGGAGTGCCTTTTAAATCGGCGAACACCACGAGTTGATCGACGAGAATGCGAGCCGCATATCGGATCGCTTCTTCGGGCTCGATCGCGCCGTTGGTTTCGATGTCGATGATTAGCTTATCGAGGTCGGTGCGCTGTTCCACCCGCGCCGAATCAACCTGATAGCTCACGCGCCGTACGGGGCTGTAAGAAGCGTCAAGCACAATGCTGCCGACGGCGCGGCTCACCGCGCCTTCAATCTGTTCGCCACGGCTCGTGCGAACCGCACCGGGCACATAGCCCCGCCCGTGCTCGACTTTGATTTGCATGTCGAGTTTGCCGCCGGCGGTCAGATGCGCGATCACGTGATCGGGATTGACGATCTCGACGTCGTGCATCGACTCGATGTCACCCGCCGTAACCACGCCTTCGCCCTGCTTCTTCAATGTGAGCTCAGCCTCTTCGCGGTTGTGCAACTTAAGCACGATGCCTTTGAGGTTCAGCAGGATGTCGACTACGTCTTCCTGCACGCCGTCGATCGTCGAGTACTCGTGGAGCACTCCGTCCATCTTCACTTCGGTGGCGGAAAATCCGGGCATCGAGGACAACAGGATGCGGCGCAGCGCATTGCCGAGCGTATGGCCATAGCCGCGCTCGAACGGCTCCATCGTGACTTTGGCATGGAACGGCGAAATGTTCTGCACATCAATGATACGAGGCTTAAGAAAGGTGCTGCTGGGCATGGCTTATTCCTCTAACGATTAAGGAAGCTCTAAGGGAGCTTTTCTTCCTGTCTGAGCTTCCCCGATACGGGGATCACAAGGGTCTGGGTGAAATGGAAGCCACTCCTCCCAGGCCCTGATTCAATTCCTTATTTCGAGTACAGCTCGACCACCAGCGATTCATTGATGGTTGAAGGCAGATCGCTGCGTTGGGGCATGGTTTTGAACGTGCCCTTGAACGCACCTGAATCGACTTCGAGCCATTCCGGATAACCGCGTCCAGAGGTCGCTTCGAGAGCAGCCTTGATGCGCAGGTGTTCTTTCGCCTTGGCCGCGACTTCAACCACGTCGCCCGGGCGCAACTGATAGGACGGAATGTTGACGCGCCGGCCGTTCACGAGAATGCCGTTATGGCGCACGATCTGGCGCGCTTCGGCACGCGACGCACCAAAGCCCATTTTGTAGGTGATGTTGTCGAGGCGCGACTCGAGCATTTGCAACAGCGTCTCGCCGGTGATGCCCTTCTTCTGCTCCGCGCGATGATAGATATTGCGGAATTGGCCTTCGAGCAAGCCATAGATACGGCGCAGCTTTTGTTTCTCGCGCAACTGCACGCCGTAGCCTGACAGCCGGCTGTTTTTCTGTCCATGCTGGCCGGGCGGATAGTTGCGACGCTCGATCGCGCATTTGTCGGTAAAGCACTTGTCGCCCTTCAGGAATAACTTCTCCCCTTCGCGGCGGCATTGGCGGCATTTTGGATCTAGATTTCTGGCCACAGCCGGTTCTCCTTAGATGCGACGCCGCTTCGGCGCGCGGCATCCGTTGTGCGGGACGGGCGTGACG
>JANXRI010000339.1 GCA_025353085.1 Betaproteobacteria bacterium | reverse complement strand
CAACTTCAGCGTCTTCGAAGCACTCATGCGCCATCACGTGACACCAATGGCAGGCGGAATAGCCGATCGACAGCAAGATGGGTTTTTCCTGCGCGCGCGCAGCGGCGAGCGCTTCAGCGCCCCATGGATACCAGTCGACCGGATTGTCGGCGTGCTGCTGCAAATACGGACTGGTTTCGCGCGCGAGACGGTTACTCATGATGAATCGCATAAGCGAAAAAAAACAGTATAGCACCGCGTATTCGCCGGCTTTCGTGCTGTCACTGCGGCAATTATTTGTTATGCTTATCCTCGTGAAACACAATCGCAATTCGCCATGACCGCCTATGGATTCATTGCGGTCGGCGTCGGCGGCGCGCTCGGGTGCTGGTTGCGCTGGCTGCTCGGCATTGCGCTTAATCCGCTGCTGCCGAACATGCTGATGGGCACGCTCGCGTCGAACCTCGTCGGCGGCTACCTGATCGGCCTGGCGGTCGAATACTTCATTCAAAACGACAGCCTGCCGCCTGAATTGCGCCTGTTCGTGATCGTCGGTTTCCTCGGTGGACTCACGACGTTCTCGTCGTTCTCAGCCGAGGCAGTCGGCCTTATTGCGAGTCGCGAACTCGGTTGGGCGTTTGTGCTGGTCACCGCGCATCTGATCGGCTCGCTCGCGATGACATGGCTAGGCATTCTTTCGATGCGCGCTTTGCATGCGTGAACGTCGCGCCGTAGCGCCATCGTTAATCGCGGTGCTGATGCTGGCGGGCGTCGCCGTGGTTGCAAACGCGCAGACCGCGCGCGATTATCCAAGCCGGCCCGTGCGCATCATCGTCCCGCAAGCCGCGGGCTCGGGCGTTGATTTGACCGCGCGCATCGTGGCGCAAAAACTGACCGACGCATGGGGCCACCAGGTGATCGTCGAAAATCGCCCGGGCGCCAACGGCATCATCGGCCTCGAGGCCGGCGCCAAGGCGAAGCCCGATGGTTATACGATCACGCTTGGCGTGCCGAGTTCGCTGACGATGAACCCGTATGTTTACAAGACGCTGCCTTATGACACCTTGCGCGACTTCGCCCCTATTACGCAGACTGCCACGAATACTTTCGGTCTCGTGATCAATCCGTCGTTGCCGGTCAAAAACGTGCGTGAGCTGGTTGCGCTCGCCAGGGCGCGGCCGGGTGAATTGAGCTATGGATCGTTCGGCATCGGCAACCAGACGCATCTCGGCGGCGAATTGTTTTCGTCGCAAATCGGCATTCGGCTTTTGCATGTGCCTTATAAGGGCGAGACGCCGGCGGTCATCGATCTATTGAGCGGCCAGACCGCGATGATATTTACGCCGATGCAGGGCGTGGTGCCGCATATCAAGGCGGGCAAATTAAAGCTGCTCGCGACTTGCGGCGTGACTCGAGCGCGCGCGTTCCCCACTGCGCCTACCATGACCGAGGCAGGCTTCAAGACGGTCGTCATCACCGGTTGGACCGGCTTGCTGGCGCCGACCGGCACGCCGCAGGACATCATTGACAAGCTGCAGAAGGAAATCGCTGCGCGTCTGCTAGTACCCGAAACCCGCGAGAGCTTGAGCAGTCAGGGCGCCGATCCGGTGGCCAGCACGCCGGATCAATTCGCCGCATTCATCCGCTCGGAAATGACCAAGTGGTCAGCCGTGATCAAGCAGGCCGGACTCGCAGCGTCGCAGTAGGGCGGGCGCGTCCGCAGTAAGGCAGGGTGCGTATTTCGTCAGCGCTGATTAAGCAAGCTGCGCGCGGCTATGATGCATTCACTCGCCGTCATGCCGACTGCGCCTTGCGCTGCCGCGAGCGCATCGCCGGCACTGCCATGCAAATGCACGCCAGCCAGCAGCGCCGTGCCGGCTTCGGCTCCCTGTGCTACCAACGCCGCAATGAACCCCGTCAACACATCGCCCATGCCGGCGCTTGCCATCCCCGGATTGCCGGTCGTGTTGATAAACCATGCACCGCTGGTGAGCGCGCAGATGCTGCCGGCGCCTTTAAGCACGACCGAGCTGTTGTAGCGCCTGGCCATTTCGCAAGCGGCTGCCACGCGATCGGCCTGCACGCCGGCAGTATCTCGCCCCAACAAGCGTGCAGCTTCCGCGGGATGCGGCGTCAGTAGCGTGGGTGCCGCGCGCTTCAAGGTAAGTTGTTGCAGGCGCTGGTCGGCTGCCAGCAGGTTTAACGCGTCCGCATCGAGCACTAACGGCCGATTCACCTTTAGAGCATCCGACAGTAAGCGGTGTGCATCGGGTGATTGTCCGAGACCCGGCCCGATCGCAAATGCATTGAGATGGTCGAGCCGCAGAATGTCGGCTGCAGGACGCAACATCAATTCGGGTTGAACGGGGTCGTAGCCGAGCGCATTTTCACCGAGCAGTCCGAGATAGACGCGGCCCGCGCCGAGTTGCAACGCCGCGCGGCCTGCGAGCAGGGCGGCGCCTGCCATCCCCGGCGCGCCGCCGATGATGCCGACGCAGCCGTAGTCGCCGTTATGCGTGTTGGCGCGCCGCAGTGGCAGCATTGACCGCATCACATCATCGCCGATTATCGCGCCGTTGCAGGAACGTGCCGCCGGCGCTTCTACGTCAAGCGTGCACAGATGAATTTCGCCGCAATGGTCGGGCCCGTCGAGCGTCAGCAGGCCGGACTTCAGGCCGATGAAAGTCGCGGTGTGGCTGGCGCGCACGGCGCAACCGCGCACGCGGCCCGTATCGGAATCGAGTCCGCTCGGCACGTCGAGCGCTAGCACGCAGCCCGGCAGCCGGTTGATCGCGTCGACGGTGGCAGCATGCGCATCGGTGAGGTCGCGCTGCAAGCCGACGCCGAACAATCCGTCGACGATCAAATCCCACCGGCCGCCCGCCGGTATGCTTCGAAGCGTCGCGCCGCCGGCATCTCGCCAAGCTTCGAAAGCTGCTCGCGCGTCCGCCGACAGTTTCAATGGCTCGCCGGTATAGACAACGTCAACTTTGAACCACCAGTTTTTGAGATGGCGCGCAACGACGAATGCATCGCCGCCATTGTTGCCGGGGCCGGCGATAACGAGCACGCCGCGTCCGCCATCCGCACCCACGCTGCGGGCAAGTTGCGCGGCGGCGAGACCGGCGTGTTCCATCAGTGGCGGCGAGGGTTGCGCAGCGAGTGCGGCGGCTTCAATGTCGCGCAACTCTGAGTTGCGATAAACCGGCAGCGACGTGCGCGAGTGAAAAGTCATGATGGTTTCTGAGTGATATCAATGTGAGTTTAGCGTAACGACTCCGCGGCAGCCCGCCGTTTCGGGTAAAATTTGGTTTTACGGATAGCGCGCTTTTCATGTCGATTGTAAGTCTGCGCGGGCGCAATGCCCTCTCCGGGTTCCGTACTCGCAAGCTCTATGACGCTCTCAGGCAAACCCATTTAAAACTATCCGGCATCAGCGCCGAATACTGGCATTTTGTCAGCGTAAATCGCGCGCTGACTGAAACCGAACGCGCGGCGCTCGAACGCATACTCTCGTACGGTCCGGCAGCGCAGGCTGTACCCGAAGCGGGCCATCTGCAGTTGATCGTGCCGCGACTCGGAACCCTATCGCCATGGTCGTCCAAAGCTACTGACATCGCGCGTCAATGCGGCCTCGGCTGCGTCGAGCGCATCGAGCGTGGCACTGCGTATTACGCTGAAAAAGCGGACGGCAGCAGGCTGTCGTCGGATGAAATCGCGGCGTTGCGGCCGTCCATCCATGACCGCATGACCGAATCCGTCCTCTACTCTCTCGACGAGGCAGTTCAACTCTTCCAACATTATCCGCCGCAACCGCTCAAATCCGTCGACATCCTTGGCGGCGGCATTGCGGCGCTTGCAAGCGCCAACCGTGAGATGGGCTTAGCGCTGTCGCCGGAGGAAGTCGATTACCTGTGGCAAAACTTCACGCGCTTGAAGCGCAATCCGACCGACGTCGAACTTATGATGTTCGCGCAGGCCAATTCTGAACACTGCCGCCACAAAATATTTAACGCTGACTGGGTCATCGATGGCGAGCCGCAGCAGAAGTCGCTGTTTTCGATGATCCGCCATACGCATGAGCTCAATCCACGCGGTACCGTCGTCGCCTATTCGGACAATTCGTCG
>JANXRI010000239.1 GCA_025353085.1 Betaproteobacteria bacterium | reverse complement strand
CTGGCGCTCGCTCATGTACGTGCCCGTCAATGTCGACAAGTACGTCGACAAGGCGCATACGCGCGGCGCCGACGTGATTCAACTTGACGTCGAGGACAGCGTGCCCCCTGCCGAAAAAGCCAAGGCGCGCACGCTCGTCGAAGCGGCAGCCAAAAAAGTACGCCGCGCGGGCGCCGATGTCGTCGTGCGGATCAACCGGCCGCTGTCGCTCGCCGTGCGTGACCTCGAGCACTCGATTTGCCCGGACGTCGATGCGATTGCGTGCACCAAGGTCGACAGCGCGTCGCACATCAGACTGCTTGACGAGCTCGTGACCGAGCTCGAAGAGAAGCGCGGCATGCGCGTCGGCCACACGAAATTCATCGCGATGGTCGAAACGGCCGACGCGTTCTTCCGCATTCATGAAATCGTGCGCGCGAGCGACCGCATCGTGGCCACCTGCATCGGCGGCGAGGATTTTGCGCTCGACAACAACATGCAGCCCACTGGCGAGGCATTGTTCTATCCCAAGCAGCACATGATTTTCGCCGCAAATTCAGCCGGCATCTTGCCGATCGGTTTCGTCGACAGCGTCGCGAGCTTCGGTGACTGGGACAAATTTCGCGCGATGGTGCGGCGTTCGCGCGACTTTGGTTTCATGGGCGCGGGTTGCATTCATCCGGGCCAGGTCACCATCGTCAACGAAGAGTACACACCGGGCGCTGAAGAAGTCGACTACGCGCGCAAGATCATCAAGCTCGACCAGGCAGCGGCTGCCTCAGGCCGCGGATCGTGGTCGCTCGACGGCAAGATGATCGACATTCCAATCATCGTGCGGGCGCAGAAGCTTATTAAGCGCTTCGATGCGATCAAGGCGCGCGAAGCAAAAACGCTCGCCGCCACGAAAGGCTAGGCGTGCGTGAGGAGTGAGGTGTAAGGGGTGAGGCGGAAAACTAATTAGTCCCCCTCGCCCCGCTTGCAAGGGCTGGGGTGAGGAGCGAATCTTAGGAGTGAAGGGTTAATGAACAACCAAGTTAGAGATATTGAAGAACGCCTCGCCGCACTCAACATCGTGCTCCCCGCCGCACCCACGCCCGCGGCCAATTATCTGCCGTGGATTATTACCGGCAACCAGTTATGGATTGCAGGCCAGGCACCGATTCGAGACGGCAAATACGACCATATCGGCCGCGTCGGGACTGAAGTTACGCCGCAACAAGCGCACGCCGCGGCGCGCCTGTGCGGCATCAACGTGCTCGCCCAGGTGAAAGCCGCCTGCCAAGGCGACTGGTCGCGCGTGACGAAAGCGGTGCGCGTGTGCGGTTACATCAGCGCCGCGCCGGATTTTTACGAATTCCCCAAAGTGCTCGACGGCTGCTCCGACCTGATGTTCGAAGTGCTCGGCGATGCGGGCAAGCATGTGCGCACGGTCGTGGGAGTCAGCGGACTTCGCTTCAATGTGCCGATCGTCATCGATGCAGTGTTCGAGATACGCGCCTGGACACAGTGAAAACGTTGGATTGCAAAACCTGATCTTGTAAGGATTGACTCGGCGATATTAAATATCAGTAGCACCGGCAATTATGTGCTCGCACTAGGTCAATCAAGAATGCGTGTAACAACAATTACGGGGAAAATCAAATACAGCACGGACCCGCCTTACTAAATAAGACCCTCAAAATGAAATCAATCATTGAAATAGTGAAATCACAAGGTGCGATGGCAATTGTCACAATTCTTTCTCTAATTTTGTCCATTTACCTTGGTTTCTACTACGAACGGAAACCAGAATTGAGTCTAGAAATACTCGCAAACGCGAATGTATTGGACGTTCACGAGCAATTGGGAAAGCTTGACATTACATACAATGGCAAAAGTCTACAGACCAAGAAGCAAACATTACGAGTAATTGCGCTTCGAATAGTTAATAAGGGCGGCGCAGATATACTTAAATCGAGTTATGACGATAATGAACCTTTGGGTATCGCCGTCTCTGAAGGCGAGATCCTTGAGATTCCAGAAATAAAAGGCGACGAGTACTTTGTACGCAACATCAAAGTAAGAATGGACGGAACGAATAAGGTCTTATTTTCGCCAGTGATTATTGGCCCTCAAGAGCGTTTTGACGTTAAGTTGTTATTGCTTGTTGCCGAAAATCCACTCGCCCGTATGGGATTAGCCGCGCTTTTAGCCGGTGTCAACGGCCTGTCCGTGGCGGGACAAAGCAGTGGTAATCAACTGGCTGCCGATCTCGAATTCGCTAAACCAGATGTGATCGCGTGGGATTGGAGTTGGAACGCTG
>JANXRI010000171.1 GCA_025353085.1 Betaproteobacteria bacterium | reverse complement strand
TGCATGAAAGGGTTGTCGGCGGTTCTGCTCGAATCGCTGGAAGCGGCGCAACGTTATGGCGTGCTCGAAGCGGCTGCCGCCGACATCGCCGGCTCGTTCGACGAGCGGCCGTTTGCGCAGAACATGAAACGTTATGTGTGCGGCACCGCGGTGCATGCAGAGCGCCGTATCCACGAAATGGCCGACGCGCTTGCGTTGCTGGACGCGTTGGGCTCGTCCACGCGCATGACCAGGGCGACGCGCGCAAAACTTCAGGACGTAACCAAAATGGGTCTGCGTGAAAAATTCAACGCGCGCGAGCCGGACAATATTGCGCAAGTGATGGAAGCGATTGTCGCGGTGAGTGCCAGGGCGTGAGCCCGATCGCCGCACGACCAACAAAAGAAACGGCCCTGAAGGGCCGTTTCTTTTATATTAAGGAACCTCTGATTAAGTTCGTCACGCCGGCGGAAGCCGGTGCTCAGGCGCTTGAATGCACTGGATTCCGGCCCCGGCTTACAACCTGCCGGGGCAGGCTCTCACGCGCCGGAACGACGAAAACAGACTTGTTCAGTGTTTCCCTAAAAAAATGAATCGGCATAGAAGGCTCGAGAAACTATGACGACACCGGATAGCCCGCGTCACTCGTGTTCGCTGGTAGTTCCCATGGCAGTAACGCGCTCGGTGTGTGCTTTTGTTATCGCGGTCATGTTGCTTACAGCGTGTGCCGGTGCGACGCGTGAAGCCGGCTGCCTCGCGGGGGAGGAGCGCTCGGTGGTGGAGACACTTTATTTCGGCACCAACATGCCCGGCGGTCGGGTCAGCGCCGCAGAGTGGAGTGCCTTTCGTGACAACGTGATTTCGCCGCGCTTTCCAGCGGGGCTCACGTCATACAAAGCGGGGCGCAACGATCTCGGAATGACTGAGTCGGAAAGCACTTATGTGCTGCAAGTCGTCCATCCCGATTCGGTGCAGACGAGGGCGGCGATCGGCGAAGTGGCGGCGCTGTATCGCATCCGTTTTCAGCAGGAGGCGGTGCTTCGGCTGCGCAGCATTTCCTGCATTTCGTTGAACCGCGCGAGCGGGTGAAGCGCACCTCCCGGCAGCGCGGCGATGCATAATGGATGCGCAGGTTTGGAGGGGCTGATGATGAACGTTCGCCATAAATTACTCTTTACTCTTGCGCTGTGCCTCACCGCAGCGCTGCCGGTCGCCTACGCGCAGAGTTTTCCATCGAAGCCGTTAAGGCTGATCGTGCGCGCGCCGCCCGGCGGCACCGATGATTTGATCGCGCGCTTAATCGCGCCGGCGATCGGCAAGGCGCTCGGCCAGCAGATGATCGTCGATTATCGGACCGGCGCGGGCGGGTTGGTCGCGTGGGAATATGTCTCGAAGCAGCCGCCCGATGGCTACACGCTGATGCTCGCCGCGTCCGGTCTCGCTGCGGTCAAGAGCCTGCGCGGGGAAATATCGATCGATCCGTTTCGCGATTTCGGCTGGGTGTCGCAGGTCACGAGCTTCATGCTGGTGATCCTTGTGCATCCGTCGCTGCCGGCGCGCACGCAGAAGGAGCTGATTGTGCTGGCGCGCAGCCGTCCTGGCCAGTTGAGCTATGGCACCTCGGGCATGGGCGCGACGCCGCATCTAGCGGCCGAATACTTCAAGGCGATGGCCAAGGTCCAGATCAACCACGTGCCCTATAAAGGCGCGGGCCCTATGTACCTCGACCTGATCGGCGGGCGCATCGAAATGGGCTCGGCGGTATTGGGTAGCGCGCTGCCGCATATCCGCAGCGGCAGGGTGCGCGCGCTCGGCGTGAGCGGCGTTGAGCGCTCGCCGCAACTGCCCGACGTGCCGACTATCGCCGAGCAGGGGCTTGCCGGTTATGCGTTCGAGCCGTTTTACTCGCTGGTGGTGCCGGCCCGCACGCCGCGTGAAATCATGGGCACACTCGCCGACGCCATCGCGAAGGGCATGACGACGCCGGAATTTCGCGAGCAATTCGCCAAAATTGTCGGCTCCGACGTGGTGGTGAATACGCCGGAGCAAATGCTGCAGGTCGCGAAGAAAGAAGCCGAGCTCATCGACAAGATCGCGCGCGCGGCCAACATCAAGGAGGAATGATGGCGCGTATCGCCGTTGGCGGCTTTCATCACGAGACGAATTGCTTTGTCCCGGTTCACACCGATTTCAATTACTTCGCGACCGTGAGCGATCGACCGCCGCTGTCACGCGGCGAAGAAATTTTGCGCAATCTGCCCAACCGCGCGTTTGCGATGTCCGGCTTTCTCGCTGACATGGCGGACAAGCACGAACTTGCCCCGCTGGTGTGGGCGAGCGGGGGTGCCGGCGGATATGTGACGAGTGACGCGTTTGAGCGCATCGTCAGTGAGCTCGTCGGGCGCTTGTCGATCGCGCTGCCGGTCGATGCCGTCTATCTCGATCTGCACGGCGCCATGTGTTCGGTCGATTTTCCGGACGGCGAAGGCGAAATTTTGCGCCGGGTGCGCGCGGTCGTCGGACCGGATGTGCCCGTTGTCATCAGCCTCGACTATCACACCAACCTCACGCCGGCGATGGCGGCGCTGACCGACGGCATGGCGATCTATTACACGTATCCGCATGTCGACCGGCCGCAAACCGGCAGCCGCGCCGCGCGCATTTTGACGACGATCCTCGCGCGCGGGCGGCCATCCGCGCGCGCGTTCCGAAAAATTCCGTTCCTGATACCGCTAAATTTTCAATGCACGCTCGTTGAGCCGTCCAAGGGTATCGTCGCCTTATCCGCGGCCGGCGAGGGCGGTGATGTGCTGGATCTCTGCTATGGCGCGGGTTTTCCGTCGGCGGATTTGCATGACTGCGGACCCGGAATCATCGCGCACGGCTACTCGCAAATCGCCGTCGATGCAGCGGCGGATCAACTCGCCGCACACATAGCGGAGATGGAACAGGCCTTTGCGCAGCCGCTGCTCGATCCTGACGAAGCGGTGCGGCAGGCAATGGCGATCGGCACCACAGCAACGCGCCCGGTGGTGATTGCGGACACCCAGGACAATCCGGGTTGCGGCGGCACCGGCGACACGACTGGCATGCTGGAAGCGCTCGTTCGCAATTACGCGCAGCAAGCGGCGATGTGCGTGCTGACCGACCCGCGAGCAGCGGCCGCGGCGCACGCGGCCGGCGAGGGCGCCGACATCACCATCGAGCTTGGGGGCTGTACGCCGCTGCCGGGCGTTAAACCTTTTCACGGTACCTTCCGCGTCACGCGATTGACCGATGGCCGCTTCCTCTGCAAAGGCCCCTGCGTTGGCGGCCGCGAAGCGAAGCTCGGACCCACTGCACTGCTTACCATCAGCGGCGTGAGCATCGTGGTAGCGAGCAAGCGCATGCAGGCGTACGATCTCGAGATCTTCCGGCATATTGGCGTGGAGCCAGCCGCGCAAAAAATTCTGGTCGTGAAAAGCACTTGTCATTTTCGCGCCGACTTCGAGCCGATTGCCGAGCGCGTGCTGGTGGCCGTCGCGCCGGGCGCGCATCTCGTCGACGCGCGCCAATATCCATACAAGCATTTACGCGCGGGAGTGCGTCTTGAACCGCTGGGGCCGGCGTTCGTGGCGCGGGTTTGATTTAAGAGGCTATCTCAAACGATTCGAGGCCGCAGATAAACGCGGGAACCCAAAGACAATACTCACTGAGCACACAAAAGAGAGGTGCGTTTCGTTTATGGAGTCGCGTCAAGATCTCTATTTTTTCAAAAAGACTGCAATACTTAGTGGTGCTTTTACTCGCAAACACTTTAGGCGCTACAATGCGCGCGGTCTAAAAT
>JANXRI010000162.1 GCA_025353085.1 Betaproteobacteria bacterium | reverse complement strand
AGCGCACAACCCGCCTGCGATGAGATGCATAAGGTGCCGCGATTGCGCTCCGGAATGAACACTGTTTCGATCGCGTTACCGGTGCCGACTTCAAGCAGCCATTTGCGCGTGCCATCGGCGGCGGTCGTGTCGCGCACAATTTCCGGCGCGCTGATCACGGCCAGTTTTTTCATTTCCTCGCGCGATAATTTCGAAATGTCAGTCATCGCATCAAAGTCGTCGATGCCGAATTGATGAATCCACCGCATGAGTTGTCGCGCGCGAAACGGCTTCTCGCCCAGGCCGGCACAAAACTGCGCGAACCCGGTGCGTTCAAATTCGAGCAGATTGACGGTCATGACCGTGGGGCACTAACGGGAGTAAATATTCAGCGAGGGAAAAAAGTAGGCGATTTCGACGCCGGCGGTATCGGTGCCGTCGGAACCATGCACGGCGTTAGCGTCAATGCTTTGAGCAAAATCTGCGCGGATCGTTCCTTTGGCGGCCTTCTTCGGATCGGTCGCGCCCATCAGGTCGCGATTTTTCTGAATCGAGTTTTCACCTTCCAATACCTGAACGAAAACCGGACCGGATATCATAAAGTCGACCAGGTCTTTGAAGAAAGGACGAGCGCGATGCACCGAGTAAAATCCTTCGGCCTCTTCGCGCGACAGACGCAACATGCGCGCCGCAATGATCTTAAGCCCGGCGCCTTCAAATCGGGCCACGACTTGACCGATTACATTGTTGGCGACTGCATCCGGCTTTATGATTGAAAGAGTACGTTCAACTGCCATGCAAGTTCCTTTGTATCTGAATTTTAAGGCTAATTAGCAAGAATACCACGTTAAGGTTTGGTTATACAGCGGTTATGAGCGATCAAGTAACGACTACACGCGGCTCCCAATGCGGCTCGACTGCGGGCTCGCCGGCCCTGGCGCTGAAGGACACATCAATTCCAATCCCGGGCACATAGACCAGCGATTCACCGCAAAAAAGCAGCGGCAGGCGCTCGCGCAACCACGGCGGTAACCGTGCCTCCTGCAACAAATTCTTCAAGCTTCGGCGCGGCCGCTTCGCATCGAGGCGCAGATGCTCTCCTCCTTCGCGCAGCCGCACAGTCACCGGCGCCGACTGTAATTTCTCAAGGCTGATGCCGGTACCCCGGCCTTTTTTCATGACCAGAGTTGTGTTGAGTTCAGGCACCGGCAAACGAGCTTCGCCTTGCCATGTGCGGCATAAATCAGGCGCCGTGGGCGGTGCTTTGGTGACTAGTTGCAGTTCGCCGTCAAAGCCGCGCAGTTGGAACGCACCGAGGTCGATCACGAGACGCGAACCGCGCGATGCGTGCACCTGCCGCACGCACTCGACAAGCCGCGCTTCGTTGGGCATTGTCACGCCATGACCGGCGAGAAAGTATCTGAGCGCATTCTTCGCGCGCGCAACTGAGAGTGCGCGCACCGCTGCCACTTTAAGCCGCGGCGAACCGGAGTCGATGTCGATGTGCGCCAATTCATCCAGCAAATCGGCGGCCTCGGCAAAATTTCGACTCGCCCGCGCCAGTGTTTTGCGATATCCCGGATAACGCTCGGCGATGACCGGCAACAATCGGTGACGCACGAAGTTGCGATCGAATGCGGTGTCCGCGTTGCTGTCGTCGTTGACCCATTTGAGTTTGCGGCTGGCCGCGTAGGCCTCGATTTCAGCACGCGACACCTCGAGCAACGGGCGCAAAACTGCCGAGGATCGAGCGTTGCGATTCAATTCGGAACGGCGATCGAAAGCTTTCTCAATCCTCAATCCGCGATCCCCGATTCTCAGAACAGGCATGGCGCTCACACCTTTGACACCCGCACCGCGAAACAATTGGAGCAGCAGCGTTTCGGCCTGGTCATCAAGGTTATGTGCGAGCGCGACGAAATCCGCGGGCACTTGCGCAAATGCCGCGTAGCGTGCCTTGCGGGCGGCGCCTTCGAGGCTCGCTTCGCGGAGCACCTGCACTTTTACCACCCGCAGTCGGACTTTCAGTTCACCGCAATACGCACGGCAAAACCGTGCCCATTTCACGGCGGCCGGATTGAGCTGGTGATTGACGTGCAGTGCCGCGAGTTCGAAACGCATTTTTTTCGACGCGCGGTGCAGCAGGTCGAGCATGACCACCGAATCGATACCGCCGCTCAGACCCGCCACCAGCCGGTCGCCGCGGCGCACATGCCGGCCGAGTACCGCCGCAACGCGCTCGAGCAACGATTTACCTGCTGGCAACTTCCTTGTATTTACCATAGCCCATCAGCCTCTCGAATCGCGCTTTAAGGAGTTCGTCGACCGATTGACTCTGCACCTGGCGCCAACTGTCCTGCAATGCCTTCTTGAGACTTTGCATCATGGCATCAGCATCACGGTGCGCGCCGCCCACCGGTTCGGTGATGATCTTGTCGATGAGGCCCAGCGTTTTTAACCGGGTCGCGGTGATGCCGAGCGTTTCAGCCGCTTCCTCCGCGTACTTGGCGCTTTTCCACAGAATAGACGCACAGCCTTCCGGCGAAATCACCGAGTAAGTCGCGTATTGAAGCATCAGCAAAACGTCGCCCACCGCGATCGCCAGCGCGCCGCCCGAGCCGCCTTCGCCGATGACCGTGCAGATGATGGGAACGCGCAGTTCAGCCATTACGTAGAGATTGCGCCCGATCGCTTCCGACTGACCGCGCTCTTCCGCACCCACACCCGGGTAGGCGCCCGGCGTGTCGATAAACGTGAACACCGGCACGCCGAATTTTTCGGCCAGCTTCATCAGCCGTAATGCCTTGCGATAGCCTTCTGGTTTCGGCATGCCGAAATTGCGGTATATCTTGTCCTTGGTGTCGCGCCCCTTCTGATGGCCGATCACCATTACTGACTGGTCGTTGAAGCGCGCGAGCCCACCTACGATCGCAGCATCGTCGGCAAATGCGCGGTCGCCGTGGAGCTCTTCGAAACCGGTGAACATGCCCTGCATGTAGTCGAGCGCATAGGGGCGCTGCGGGTGACGCGCTACCTGCGAGATCTGCCACGCCGATAGTTTTGCATACACGTCCTTCGTCAACTGCTGGCTTTTCTTTTGCAGCCGGGCAATCTCCTCGGAGATGTCGAGCGCGGAATCGTCCTGCACGAATCGCAGCTCTTCGATCTTGCCCTCGAGCTCGGCGATCGGCTGCTCGAATTCCAGAAAGGTAGTCTTCATACGATCACACAAAATAGAGCGCGGCGCATGATACCGTAAATTGCGCTGGCATCGTCGCGCTGACCGTGCATGCCATGCACCATCAGATCAGAATAGATGGACGGAAAAAGGCGCAAAGAATGCGATGCCGCAAAAAATCGCGCCGATTACGCCAAGACCAACGCCTATCCAGGCCAGCGCGAGCGTGCTCGTAACGATGGCTGCGGATGCAAGCACGATCGCGATCTGCAGCGCGGCCGAGGCTGTCTCATAGTGGTGATAGGCCGCGAGCGAACGATCGCGCACTTTCTCCGCCGCCTTCGCGCGCGACGCGAGCTCCTTGCGGCCCTCCTGGGTTTCGGGCTCGCTGTCGTAGCGCTCCGCCGTTTTGCGCCAGGTTGCAATGCGCTGGGTAATCGCCTCTTTCCGCTTGGCATCCCCGGACAGGCTCGACTCGAGTTCCGCCGCTTCGGACGCCGTGCGCACGACGGTCATGCGAATAGTCTTGGCCTGAAAGAACGACCACAGGTTGGAGGCTTCGATATTTTTATCGATCGCCGCGGTTTGCGCGCCCTTGCCCAGCGTCTCGCTGATCGCAAGCACCAGCGCCAGAATTGAAATCAGCAGTGCGATCCGTTTGTTCTCCTCCCCGCCATGCCCTGCATCATGATGTCCATGCTCTGCACCCGACATAAATTTTCCCTGTTGGTTATTTCGCGATTCGTTTAATACCCGCCGAGATCGAATCCGCGCGGGTCGCTCGCCGCTTGCGCGCTGCCGTCCGAATTCGACTTGAAAACAGCCTGCATATTGCCCCATTTACGGTTGATTTCTTTCAACTGATGGCCTTTCGACTCGAGCGAAGCACGCCACGCATCCGGGAAGCTGCCGGGCTCGATCTCAACCACATCGGGCCAGCACTGATGGTGATAGCGCGGCGCCGTCACGATCGGGAGCAAGTCGACGCGGTCCTGATTCAAGTAATCAATGATGCCGAACAACACCATGCTGATAATGCGCGAGCCGCCGGGGGCGCCGATAACCAGCACGCCTTTGCTATCCTCGACAAAGGTGGGGCTCATGCTCGACAGCGGCCGTTTGTGAGGTGCAATCGCGTTCGCCTCGCCGCCGAGCAGGTGATAAAGATTCGGCAAACCCGCGCCGAGCGAAAAGTCATCGATTTCGTTGTTTAGCAACACGCCGGTATCGCCCGCGACCACGCCGGCGCCGAACCATGAATTGATGCTTAAGGTAGCGCCCACCCGGTTACCGGCGGCATCGATTACGGAGTAATGCGTCGTGTTGTAACTCTCGGCTACCGCGGCCAGCGGCGTAATGGTAAGCGCATCGATCGGCGTCGCCAGGTTCGCGTTGATCGAAGCCGCGCGGCTCAGCGCGTATGCTTTATCGACCAGTTTTGCGACCGGCACCTTTACAAAATCAGTGTCACCGAGGTAACGCAGGCGGTCCTGAAAGGCGCGCCGCAAGGCTTCGATCACCAGATGCGCGCTGGCGGGATCCCGCGCATCGGCAATCTTGTAGCTCTCGAGAATATTTAAAGTCTGCGCGAGCGTCACGCCGCCTGATGAGGGCAACGCCGCCGATACAATGGTCGCGCCGCGGTAGCTGAAACGCACCGGGGGGCGCTCGACGATTTTGTACTCGGCCAGATCCGATGCCTGCCACACACCGCCCGCCGCATTGACGCCGCTCACAAGCGACTCCGCGACGGCGCCGCGGTAAAACCCGTCGCGTCCGTGTTCTGCAATGCGTTCGAGCGTAGCTGCAAGTTCGGGCTGACGAAGCAAATGTCCCTGTTGCGGCGCTTTGTCATTGTCGAGAAAAATCCGCGCAGTGTTGACCCCGCCGCGCAACAATCCCTCGCGTACTTTTGCAACGTTGGCGAAGCGTGAATCGATATTGAAGCCGTCACGCGCGAGCTTGATAGCCGGCGCCAACAGCTGTCGCATCGTCAATTTGCCATAGCGTCGGGCGAGATGCGCCATGCCTGCGGGCACGCCTGGAATGCCGGCCGCTTTGCCGCCGCGCAGCGTCGCGCCCGACACCGGTACGCCGTCGCTATCGACGTACATCGAAAGCGTTATCGCCGCCGGCGCAGTCTCGCGTGCATCGACCATGATCTGCTTGCGATCAATCGCGCGGTGCAACAACCAGAATCCGCCGCCGCCGAGTCCGGCCGAATACGGCTCGACGACCGCCAGCACTGCAGCCACCGTCACCGCCGCATCGAATGCGTTGCCGCCCTGCTGCAATATGTGATAGCCGGCGTCAGTGGCCAGCGGATGAGCGCTCGCAATCGCCGCGCGCGCCGGCACCTCGGCGGCGTCCGCTGATGCTGCGATGAGTGCGAATACCAGCGTAACGACAGGCCGCCAGCCCAGGCGCCGGGCCCAGGCCCAGGCTCGGCGGGCGGCTGTTATCCCGCGCGATGCCCGCAGTGGCTCGCCGACCGGATGTTTCGACACAGGTGTCCTCGTAAGACTAATTGGATGAGCAAATTGCCGGATGGGCTGATGTAACCCGCAGTGTTACCTGCGACGCCCGCTTGCCAATTCAGTATACCAGCGAGATTCGGGCGGTAACTCGCTTGCGCCTAGTCAAGCGTTTCACGGTAGCGGGTCAGCGCGAGCGTGCCCGCGATCAGCAAAAAAAGCCCGATGGGCCACAGGTTCGAGAATATTTCGGCCACGCCGTTGCCTTTGAGCAGAATGCCGCGCACGATTCGCAGAAAATGCGTAAGCGGTAATACTTCACCCAACCACTGCGCCCATTGCGGCATGCCGCGAAACGGAAACATAAACCCGGACAGCAGCATGGACGGCAGGAAAAAGAAAAACGTCATCTGCATCGCCTGCATCTGGCTTTTGGCGAGCGTCGAAAACGTATAGCCGATCGCGAGATTCGCCGCGATGAATAGAATCAGGACAACCGAAAGCAGCGCGAGGTTGCCGAGCATGGGCACCGCGAACAGCAGCTTCGCAGCCACCAGAATAACGGTGACCTGGACATAACCGACGATGATGTACGGCACGATTTTGCCGACCATCACCTCGATGGGACGCACCGGGGTGGCCAGCAGATTCTCCATGGTGCCGCGTTCATATTCGCGGGTGACCGCCAGTGAAGTCATCATCACCATGGTCATCGTCAGCACCACGCCGATCAGGCCGGGCACGATGTTGTACTGGGTGATGCCTTCCGGATTGTAGCGGCGCTGCACGCGCAGCTCGAATGCGGGCGGTCGATACTGCAGGCCTTGCAGCACGCCTTCGAGATCGCGGTTCAATGCCGACTGGTTAATCGTGAGCAGCGCCGCGAGCGCATTGCTGGTCGCAGCAGGATCGGTGGCGTCAGCCTCAACCAGCAGCACCGGGCGCTCGCCGCGCTCCAGCTTGCGCGAGAAATTCTCCGGTATCGTCACCACAAACTGGACCGCACCCATGGCGAGCGCGCGGTCTGCTTCCGCTTCGCTCGTCAGCTCGCGCACGACGCGAAAGTAGCCGCTGTTTTCGATTGCGCGCACGAGTGTTCGCGCATAAATGCTGTTGTCCGCGGCGAGCACTGCGGTCGGCAGCGCCTTCGGATCCGAGTTGATTGCAAACCCGAACAGGATTAACTGCATGATAGGCACGCCGACCATCATCGCGAACGTCAGACGATCCCGCCGCATCTGTACGAATTCTTTGGTGAGCACGGCCCAGAATCGCGCGGGAGAAAAGTTGAATCTCATGCGTTGAAGTTGTCGGGTGCTTCATCCATCATGCGGATGAACACGTCTTCGAGGCTTGGTTCCGCGGGTATCCACAGCGTGCCTGGCCGCGCGCGGAAATGATCGAGCGCCGCGTCGAGCACCGGCGCGTCGGTGCCGCTCACGTGCAAGGTGCTGCCGAATGGCACAACCATCGTGATCGCCGGCACATTGCGCAATTCGGCGGCCAGACCAAATAAATCAGGACCGCTGACCGACCATGTCGTGAGGTTCGAATGCGCGATCACTTCGGCGGCCGTGCCCGTAATCAGCAGTTTGCCGTACGCGATATACGCAAGACGGTGGCAGCGTTCCGCTTCATCCATGTAATGGGTGCTGACTAAAACCGTGATGCCCTCGGCGGCCAGCATATGTATCCGATTCCAGAATTCACGCCGTGCGTTAGGATCGACGCCGGCGGTCGGCTCGTCGAGCAGCAGCAACCGCGGGTTGTGCAAGAGGCACGCGGCCAGCGCCAACCGCTGCTTCCAGCCACCCGATAACTGTCCCGCCAGTTGCGCGCTGCGCTTCGCGAGGCCTAACCGTTCCAGCGCCGCGCCGACCGCGTGTTGACGCTCCGGCACCTCATACACGCGCGCGATAAAGTCGAGGTTTTCGCGAATGCTCAGGTCCTCGTAAAGACTGAAGCGCTGCGTCATATAACCGACCTGGCGCTTGATTAACGCCGACTCGCGGATGATGTCATGGCCCAGGCAGGTTCCTCGCCCGCCATCGGGCGTCAGCAGTCCGCACAGCATTCGAATGGTGGTCGTCTTGCCGCTGCCGTTGGGACCCAGAAAGCCGAATATCTGGCCGCGCTCGACGCGAATGCTGAAATCGTCGACGACACGCCGGCCGCCAAACGTTTTGGTCAGGCCCTCGACGTCGATGACCGCCGCATCGCTCATCGCACGAGCGTCACATCGACCGGCTGCCCGGGATGCAGCTTGAGTGCGTCCTGCGGCGTGGTGCGCGCTTCAATCAGGTAAACGAGCTTGGTGCGCGTTTCGCGGCTATAGATGACTGGCGGCGTGTACTCGGCTTGCGGCGAAATGAAGGTAATTTGCGCCACCAGCGGCGCGGCGCAGCCGTCGCAGCGCACCTTAATCGAATCGCCCATCTTCAATGCGCCAAGCGCGGACTCTGCAACGAAAAACCGCACCTTGATATTTTGCGGCGGCAACAGCGACACCACGGGCGAGCCTGCGGGTACCCATTCGCCCGCGACGTAATTCGTGTCGTTCACGAGACCCGCGAGCGGCGCTATTACCGATTTTTGCGCGAGCTTCCAGTCAGCCTGGGCGAGAGCCGCGCGGGCAGCCGCCGCATTCGATTCGGCAGCGCGTATCTCGTCCTGGCGTGCGGCAAGCTGCGCGGTGGTCACCTGCGCTTCAAGTTCGCCGACGCGCGCGCGATCGCGTTCGGCGGCGGCACGCGCCTCGTCCACCGAGCTTTTCGATATGAAATTCGACGCGGCTAATTGTTCCCGGCGCGCCAGATTGACGTTCGAGAGTTTGAGACTGGCACGGGCTTGCGCAAGTTGCGCGCGCACGGCGTCGATTTCGGAGGGACGCCGGCTTTTCTTGAGATCGGCGATTTGCGCTTCGGCGTTGCGCACGCGTTCTTCCGCTTCACGCCGCGCCGCTGCCTCGTTCACCTGCTCGAGTGTGAACAGCGGGTCGCCGGCTTTGACCTGACTGCCGCGCTTGACCTGCAGATTTTGCAGACTGCCGGCGAACGGCGCCGCGACTCTGACATATTCGCCTTCGGCGTAGCCTTGCAGCGCATTGTCAGTTTTGTTGCCGCAGTCCGCGAATAGAACAGCGAGTAAGAGCAGCCAAACGTAGCGAAGAGTTTTCATTTTCAGCCCGGTTCGGACGCTTCACACTGATGCCGGCGGTTTGCGCGGCCTGCGTTACTTGTACGAATGACTACTGCCGCCGATGCTATCATTTTTTTCGCACGTTCGATGATCCGGCATAGAGCAAAGTCGATGAGTCGACGCAAGATTATCGCGACTCAGTGCGCAGCACACCGGCGCGCTGCTGCGCATCGCTTCTCATGATGAGCGCCCCTCCACCGAGCAGCACTGCATCCATCCAGAACGCGGCGCCGATGCCGAACGCGCTGCCGACGGTGCCGAAAATCAAAGGCACCAGCACTTCGGTGAATTTGTTGAAACTCTGGCGCAAGCCCATCGCCTCGCCACTGCGTCCTTCCGGCGCGCGGTTATACGTAATTACCATCGACAGCGGCCCGCAGCACCCGAGCCCGATGCCGAGCACGAACGAAATCGCGCCGAGCATGTATACGCTCGTGACGAACGGAAACAACATGCAGGCCACCGACGCCACCGTGAGTGAAGCGCACAAAACGGCTTCTTCACTGCTGCGTTTGACCAGCGCGCTCATCACCAGGCGCGTCAACAAAACCGCCACCGCGTAAGTGCCGAGGATGAGGCCAATCAGCGACGCCGACAGGCCGATCGAGTGCCCGTAGATAGGCATGTAAAAACTGAAGAGCTCGCCGCCGGTTTCGATGATACCCGCCGCGATGAAGGCGCGGCGCAACGGCGCGTTGCGAATGAGGTCGATCGTGCGATGTTCAGCGCGCTTGACGTCTTCGGCGACCCGCGGCAATCCGCGCGCGAAGAACAGCAAAAACAAAATAGGACCGACCGGCAGCAATGCCAGCACCGCATACGTCGATTGATGACCGATCGTATCGATCAGAAAACCGGTAAGCGTTGGGCCGATTAACGCAGTGAGCGCGACGCCCAGGCTGAAGGTCGCGTAATTGCGCGTGCGCTTATGCCCCGCTCCGAAGGCGCCGATCAGGTGCTGCGCCGAAACCATGTAAAAAATATACAGCGTGCCGATCAACGCGGCTGAAACGAACAGCGCCGGCAGTCCCCGCCACAAAAATGGCAATAGGAGCCCGCCGCCGAGCGCCAGCGATCCGAGCAGCATCGGCACGCGCGGGCCCAGCCGGTCCGACGCGCGGCCGGCATACAGCGCCAGAAACAGCGAAAAGAACGAATACAGCGAGTAAAGAATGCCGATGGTAAGCGGCGTCGCCCCAAGGTCTATCGCGTACAGGGAGATCAGCATTTTGCTGCCCTTGTAGGCAATATGATTGAGCACCGTCAAAGTAACGATGACGTAAAAACTCATGGCATGGGCGCGGCAGCGGGCATCGCCGGCAGAAAATAATCGTCGATTGTAATCCATGCGCGCAGCACGCCGCCCGGGCGCAGTCATGCAAGCTAGAATCAGGATTACGCGCGCCTCTGGAAAACGCGCCCACCCTGGAGATCAACGCATGAAAATCGAAACCATCGGCGTCATGAGCCCCGGCGACATGGGCCAGGCGATCGCGCAACAATTGAAGGCGCGGGGATTCAAGGTCTGTACGGCACTCGATGCGCGCAGTGAGCGCAGTAAAACACTCGCGCGGGAAGCCGGTCTGACCGACGTCGGGTCGGTGGCAAAATTGACCGAAGAATGTGAACTCATTTTGTCGGTCATGAATCCCGCCGCGGCGCTCGAGTTTGCGGGCTGCGTGGCGCAAGCATTGACAGTGAATAAGCGCAGCCCGCTCGTAGTCGACTGCAATGCGATAGCGCCGGGCACGATGCATGAGATCGATTCACAGATCACCGCGGCGGGCGGGCGCTGCGTCGATGGCGGCATCATCGGGCCGCCGCCGCGCGGCGCGGCCAGGACCACGCTGTATGTTGCAGGGCCTGAAGCGCGCTCACTCGAACAAATCGCCACGCCCCAGATCGCCATCAACGTATTAAGCGAGCGCATCGGCGACGCCAGTGCGATCAAGATGTGCTATGCCGCGATGACCAAGGGCGTGCAGGCGCTGGTGCTCGAACTATTGGTGGCGGCGCGCCGGCTGGGAGTCGACGGCGCGCTCGAAGCACAGTTCAAGGCGTCGCGCAGTGATGTTTACAGTTGGGTATTGAGCGCGTTGCCGGTCATGCCGCCAAAAGCCCATCGCTGGGTGCCGGAAATGCTCGAGATCGCAAAGACGTTCGAAGCGGCGGGCCTGACACCGAAAATCTTCGCAGGTGCCGCTGACATGTATACCTTCGTTGCAGCGACTGAAATCGGCCGCGAAACGCCGGAGAACCGCGACAAGTCGCGCAACGGTCTGGATGTCGTAAGGCTGATCGCCGGCGAGCCGCGCGGCTGACTGCCAGCCAGCGGCTGCTACTCCACGCGATACATCGAACGGCGATCGCGTGTAAACGCAATGATATCGAGCGCGCCGTCAATCACGCTGCGCCCGAGCGTGAGCTTGCCGGAGCCGTCGAGCAGCAATTCCTTGCGCAGCACGTGGACTTCTTCGCCGCTGTCGAGCGTGACGAAGGTGCCGTTCAGGCTGTGGTCGACGAGGTAAAAGTGGGTGCGCATCAAGCGGATGCTGACATGCTTGCGGGACGCGAGCTTCTCATGCACGACCAGATCGCAGTCTTCGCCGCGGCCGATCGTTATGTTGGGGCGCAGTTGATCGAGGCGCAGGCTCAGATTGTAATGGGCGACGATCAGGCTGCCTTGATCGCCGGGAATGATCCGGTGCGAGCGCATGTTCACGTCAGTCAGCTCAGCAACATCGTTGTGCCAGACCACCTGGTAAACGGTCGACTCATCTGTGCTGCCCTTGAGCACCGCCTTGAATACCGGGCGCACACTGGCACGAAGTGCAGGCGACAGATTGCGTTCAGTCGCTTCGGTCGTGAGGATTTGGTCCGCCGCGGCAACTGCGGTCAAGTACGCGGCAGCATTTACCGTGTCGCCGAAGATATCGTTTTCCTCGACGAGCACCGGCCCGTAATGCAGCCCGACGTGAATCTGCACGTGGTATTGTCCCGGCCGCTTGCCGGCGAGCAACAATTGCATCTCGCTCGCCGCCACCACTGCATCGTCGGCTCGGCGGAAGACGCACATCACTTCATCGCCGATCGTTTTGACCACCCGGCCTTTGAAGCGCTCCACTACTCCGGTAATCAGCGACAGGCACGCATTGACGACTGCGCGCGCGGCATTGTCGCCTAGAGTGCTGTAAAGCTTGGTGCTGTCGCTGATGTCAGCGAACAAGACCGCCAGGTTCTGGGTTTGCCGCGCCATATGCCGATTGGTTGTTCAAACGCCGGTTATTATCACACACGGCGCACGCGCGAATGCGAGTTCGTGCGCGGCACGCGGCGCCCTCCTAGCGCAATTTCTCGTGCACCCAATGCGCGCCGGCAAGCGTTGCAACGTCGCTGCCATATGCGCCGATCACCTGCAATCCAACCGGCAATCCATTCGCAGCAAGAGCGACCGGTAACGTCACACACGGCGTGCGCAACAGTGTCCACATGCGGTTGAACACCGGATCCCCGGTCATTGCCAGACTGGCGGGCGCCGCGCCCGGCGCGCTCGGCGCAATCAATACATCGCAATTGGCGAACACATCGGCAAGCGTGCGGCGGCAATTGCGCGCGAGCGTCTGGGCCGCGTCATAGCGTTCGGGCGTGATAGCAAGCCCGGCGTCGAGCGTGGCGCTCAATTGCTTACTCAGCGCTGCGCGATGCGCGAGCCGCTCATATGCAAGCGAGTGGGCTTCTTCGACGAACATGATGTCTGTTTGCGCCTGCACGAGGTTCGCATACGTGGGTGGTAATTTGATCTCGTTGACATCAGCGCCGGCCGCGGCGAGTTGGCTGGCGGCCGACTCGAGGGCGGCGACCGTTTCGTCGAGCGCATGCTTCCATTCGTAGGTGCGGCAGATGCCGATGCGCAAGCGGCCGGTCAACGGTTTATCGACAATCAGTTCGCGGCGGCCGCTGACGGCGGCGGCGAAGTACGCCGCATCGGGCACGCTGCGCGCGATCGTGCCAACGGTATCGAGCGTGTCCGACAACGCTTTAACGCCGACGCGGTTGATCAGGCCGAAACTCGGTTTGTAGCCGACCACGCCACAATAGGACGAAGGACGGATGATGGAGCCCGCCGTCTGCGTGCCGAATGCGAGCGGCACCATGCAATCCGCGACGGCTGCAGCCGAACCGGATGACGAACCGCCGGGCGTGTGCGCTGCATTGTGCGGATTACGCGTCTTGCCCGGATGCATGTTGGCGAATTCAGTCGTGACGGTCTTGCCGAGCACGATGCCACCGGCAGCGCGGGTCAGTGCGACACACGGCGCGTCCCACGCAGGGCGGTGATCCTTATAGATCGGCGAGCCATATGCAGTTGGCATGTCAACCGTGTCGATCAGATCCTTGACGCCCACCGGCACACCGTGCAGCAGCCCACGCGGCGATCCGCCATCTGCTGCCTTCGCGTGCCTGATTGCGGCGTCACGATCGATAAATTCCCACGCCAGCACTGACGGTTCCCGCGCCTCGATCCGCTCCAGGCAGTCACGCACCAGTGCTTCCGACGTGATCGTGCCGGCGGCAATCCGATGCGCCACCTCCACCGCGGACAATGTATTCAATGCGCCCATTACGAACTCCAGTCTTTGATCAGCCCGGTATAAATATCGACGGCCTGCTCGATGCAGTCAACCTTGCAGTATTCGTCGGTCTGATGCGCGAGTTGCGGCTCGCCGGGACCCAGCACCACCATCGGAATGTCGCGGTACGCTTCTTTAAGCACCGCCGCATCGGTAAAGTAAGTCGCCGTTTTCGCCTGAGGGCGAGTCTTCAGATGCACCTGTGTGATGTCGAACACGCGTTGAATCCACGGCTGCGACGGGTCCGAATAAATGGCGCCGACGTCGATGGTCGGCATAATTTCAACCGTTTCGCCGAGTAGCCGCTGCAGGCTGGAGCGGATCATCGCGTGATCCTGGCCCGGTGTGGTGCGAATATCGACGCCGATGACCGTCGAATCGGGCACCGAATTGATGTTGAGACCGCCATGCACGGTGCCGACGTTCAGCGTCGGCTTGCCCATCAAGGGGTGCGACGGCGTCGCAAAATCGAATTCGCGCAGCTTTTGTATCGCGCCGGCCGCTTTGTAAATCGCGTTGTCGCCGCGTTCCGGCATCGAGCCATGCGCCGTGATGCCGCGCGTCGTCACGTCGAGCCACAGCGCGCCTTTGTGCCCGACCAGCGGGTAATTGGCAGTCGGCTCGCCGATCACCAGCGCGCCGACTTCGCCGAGCAGCACGCCTTGCTTGACGAGATGCGCCGCCCCGCCGCATCCGCATTCCTCATCGGCCGTGATTACCAGCGTGACGCCCGGCCCGCTCTTTAATAGGTGCGCCATCTTGATGGCCGCGATGACGAACGCCGCC
>JANXRI010000149.1 GCA_025353085.1 Betaproteobacteria bacterium | reverse complement strand
CGATTTCGCGCAGGCGTCGCTTGCCGTATTGGTAATCGGCATTCTCGGAACGATCGCCGTTGGAGGCGGCCCACGTAATTACCTTGACGAGCGCGGGACGCTCTTTGTCGAGCAGCAATTGCACTTCGCGCTTGAGACGCGCGTAGCCAGCCGGCGTAATGTAATTTTTTGTGCCTGGCGGCAGCACCGGCGGCGCGTCACCTTCCTCCGCGTCGGGCTGCGCGCGTTCGCGCTCGAGATCCACCAGTTTGCGCATGCGCCTAGATTACCGGATTCCGGCAATCACCAAACATCGTAAGCGAGCTAAGCAGTGCCGCCGACCGTCAACCCGTCGATCCTGAGTGTAGGCTGGCCGACGCCAACCGGCACGCTTTGCCCTTCCTTGCCGCAGGTGCCCACACCGCTGTCGAGTTCCATGTCGTTGCCGATCATCGCGACTCGCGTCAGCACATCGGGACCGTTGCCGATCAACGTTGCGCCCTTGACCGGATAAGTGACTTTGCCGTCTTCGATCATGTAGGCCTCAGACGCCGAGAAGACGAATTTGCCACTCGTGATGTCGACCTGACCGCCGCCGAAATTTATCGCGTAAAGTCCATGCTTGACCGACTTGATGATCTCCTGCGGATCCTTGTCGCCGTTCAGCATGTAAGTGTTGGTCATGCGCGGCATTGGAATATGCGCGAACGACTCACGCCGTCCATTGCCGGTCGTGGGGACGCCCATCAGGCGCGCGTTGAGGCTGTCCTGCATATAGCCTTTGAGGACGCCGTCCTCGATCAATACATTGCGTTGCGTCGAATTGCCCTCGTCATCGATATTAAGCGAGCCGCGACGCTGTCCAATCGTGCCGTCGTCGACCACCGTCACACCGGGCGCGGCCACGCGCTCGCCAATACGTCCGCTAAACGCCGAACTACCTTTGCGATTGAAATCGCCCTCGAGGCCGTGCCCGATTGCTTCGTGCAGCAGAATGCCTGGCCAGCCGGGCCCGAGCACCACGGTCATCGAGCCGGCGGGCGCCGGCTTCGCGTCGAGATTAGTAAGTGCCTGGGCGACCGCCTTGCGCGCGTAATCCTGGATCACCGCTTCGCTGAAGTAGGCATAGTCAAAGCGCCCGCCGCCGCCGGCGCTGCCCTGCTCGCGCCGCCCGTCCTGCTCGACGATCACCTGCACGCTCATGCGCACCAGCGGCCGCACGTCCGCTGCGGTAACGCCGTCGCTGCGCGTGACCAGCACGACTTCATATTCGCCGCCGAGATGCGCCATCACCTGGGTCACTCGCGTGTCGAGCGTGCGCGCATAGCGTTCGACTTTTTCGAGCAGCGCGACTTTCGCCTCGTCGGCGAGACTTGCGAGCGGGTCATGCGGCACATAGAGATTGCGCCCCTCGCCGCGCTTCGCGACCTGCGTTTGATTGTTCGCGCCCTGGCGCGCAATCGCGCGCGTCGCCTGGGCGGCCGCCGTGAGGGCCGTGAGACTGATGTCATCCGAATACGCGAACGCGGTTTTTTCGCCGGCGACCGTGCGCACGCCGACACCCTGGTCGATGTTGAAGCTGCCCGATTTGACGATGCCTTCTTCCAGGCTCCAGCCTTCGCTGCGGCTGTATTGAAAATAGAGATCGGCATAATCGACTTTATGCGCGAGGATCTGGCCGAACACCTGCTGCAAAGCATTGTCATCGAGTGAGTAAGGCGCAAGCAGCGTCGCCTGCGCGGTATTGAATGCGGCCGCAAGTTCGGGTCCGCTGGTTTTAACTGTGCTGGTCATTTGATTTCCGATGGCAAGAACTGAAATTAGATCGAGGCGGCGAAACGGAATTCAAGTGCCGCCGCGCTTTTGTCCTACATGGGCTACACGTGGTGCAGGGTCCGATGCTCCAGCGCCGGCAGGCTTTTGCGCAGCCGCCGCACGTATTCCGGATTAATACCCGCCATGACAACACCGGACCCGCGCGGCAACCGGTCGAGCACGACGCCCCACGGATCGACGATCATACTGTCGCCGTGAGTTTCGCGGCCGTTTAAATGATACCCGCCCTGCGCGGGCGCAATGACATACGCGAGGTTCTCGATCGCGCGTGCGCGAATCAGGGTTTCCCAATGCGCCTTGCCGGTGGTCTCGGTAAACGCGGACGGCACCAGAATGATATCGACGTCTTTCATCGCGCGATACAGTTCCGGAAAGCGCAGGTCGTAACAAATCGACAAACCAATCCGGCCAAACGGTGAATCGATGACTTTGACTTCGTCACCCGGTTCTATCGTGCGCTGCTCCGAGTAATGTTCCGTGCCCATTTCGAAACCGAACAGGTGAATCTTGTCGTAGCGCGCGACGAGTTTGCCTTTGTCGTCGTACACGAGGCTGCTGTTGCGGACGCGGTTTGGCTCGCTCGATACGAGCGGCACGGAGCCGCCCACCAGCCAAATTTTATGTTTTTTCGCCGTATCGGCGAGAAACTGCTGGATAGGTCCCGCGCCTTCCGTCTCTCGCACTTTGACTTTGTCGGTGTCCTGCATGCCCATGATGGCGAAGTACTCAGGCAACGCGACCAGTTTTGCCCCTTGCCCGGCCGCCATGCCGACGAGCCGCCGCGCTTCGTTGAGATTCGCTGACACACTGGGACCGGAGGCGAGCTGCACTGCGGCCACGCGCACGACCGCCGCCGGGTCGGCTTTCGCAGTCAACCTGGTATGCGGCCGCGCGCGGCCAAATGATGACGCGGATTTTGTGCTCATTTCACTTCGATCTTTAAAGGTTCCTGCGGCCTTACGTCATTGATCAGCGAGACGCGCGCGCCGTCGATGGCTAGCGCCATCAACCACATGCGCAATTCCTCTGCCTGCAGTAGCGGATCCTGCCCGTAGCCGTGGTGTATCACAAGACGGCCGGCAGGTCGCGCCAGGTATCGGTCCAGCGCCTGGCGCACTGCGGGTTGCCCGAGGACCGCGTGCGCGCTGCGCGGGCGGTCCCACAAATCGGGCGCGACCGTGAAAATATCATCCGCATGCACCGCACCCGTGGCCAGCGATGCGCAAATTAGAAGCAATATGCGCTTCAATCCGAACGCTCCGAGCCCGGCCTGATCGCGGTCGTCGCCTGCGGCAACTCAATTTTCGCGACCTGCGGATCGGCCCAGCTACCGGTGATGTTATATTCATACGCGGCAATCTTGTCGATCGGATCCTTCAATAATTTTTGCGCGACGAAGGTCGCGATGCCCGCGATCGGTCCGCCGATGAGCGCGCCGGCGACCGACAAACTGTCACTCATGCTCGGATACACCTTGACTCGCAGTTTTTGGGTTTCCTTCGCGAGATCGACGTCGCCGCTCATCTGGATACGCACAGCCGGCCCCTGGATGCGGAAGTTTTCCGTGTTGGCAATGCCGCGGTTGACCTTCACGGTGCCGACGATCTCGTCGAACGCCAGGCCTTCGCTGAAAATATCGCGGAAATCAAGCGACAGCCGCCGCGGCAACGACTGCAGGCTCATCACGCCCAGCAGTTTGCCGATGCCTGGATCGAGTTTGACGAACTGCCCCTTGTTCGCTTCGAGCACGAAATTACCGGACAAGGTCGCGTAATCGAGCTCGCTTGGATTGCCGGCCCATGACAACGGGCCCTCGAGCTTGGCAGTGCCGCGCCGCACGCCTTCGGACTGGCCGAGGCGCACCAGGAACTTGCCAATGTCATTGACGTCGAGCCGCACGTTGACCATGGTCCGCGGTTGCGTGAGCCATCCTTGCCATACGCCTTCGATATTTAAAGTAGCCTCCGGGCTCATGATGTGCAATCGCTCGAGTTTCCAGTCACGGCCGTCGGGCACCGCCGTCAGCTCGAGCTTGCCCATGCTCGACTGGCGGACTTGGAAATTGTCCGCTTTTATATCGAGCGCCGGCAGTTCGAGCGGCTGGTCTTTTTCCGCAACAACCGGCGGACGATCCGGCGTGGCCGCCGGAATCGAAAGATTTTTCATGCGCGCGGTGACTTTGCCCTTGCCCTGCGAGCGCCAGCTCATTTCGCCGGCCAGCTCGCGGCCGGCTAACGTGGTTTGCCACACGCCGGCCTGCAAAGAGCCGTTGATGGCAAGGTCGTTAAACCGGCGGCCGAACAGGTCGAGGGTGCCGAATTTCACATCGAGTCCCGCGAGTTGCGCGCGTGCCCCGTCGCCGCTTGCTGACTTCAACACGAGCAGCCATTGATCGAGGTCGAGGCTTTTGAGCCCGCCGTTGACCCACAACCCTTTACGTTCGGGTTCGGCCGCGGTGCCGCCCAAAGTCACCGTGCCGCGTTCGACGGTGGACTCGGTGCCGTCTTTGCGTCGCAGTAGTTGCGCGGACACCACGTTACCCAGCGCGATGACGATACGCTCCTGCTGCGGACCGGTCACGATACGATCGAGCTTGAACGGCATGTTTTCCGCCGCGGTTTTGGCGAGCGGCGACGGCAGGTCAGACACAATACCCTGCAACGCCGACTCAAACACCATATCGACGACGCGCTTGCGCACGGTGATGCTCGCCTTCCAATCGGTCGAGCCGCGCAGTGCCTGCATCAACGGTAATGCCGTCGAGCGGCGAAAATTATCCATGTTCGCGCGGCCCGCCAGATTGAACCGCAGCATGCCTTCGCGTTGCGTGTTGCCGCTCAACGTCGCGGGGCCGCCGAGAATCGTCATCGTGGCCGCCGGCACGCGCACGCCCGCTTCGGTGAATTCCACGTGCCCATTGACCTGCTCCAGCGGAAAAAACATCTCCTCGCTTTCGAGCCGGTTGCTCATGAGCTGGAAGTCGCCCGCGACCTTGGTGTTTTTCGCATTGGCGAGCGGTATATTGAGTTTCAACGTGAGCTTGCCGCGGCCGTCGGCGCGCACGCGCTCGGTGAAATGATCGATCGATTCAAGCACCGGACTGTGCTCGATGAAACTTAAGAATTCACTCGTCTGGCCTTCCGCTTCACCAATAACCGTGAGCAGCCGGTCAGGATTGGTAAGGTCGGAAATTTCCGCGCGCACGCGCGCGAGTTTGGCGCCGGAGATCGACCCTTCGCGGATCAAGACGTCCATGCGCCGCCCGCGAAACGTCAGGTCGCCTTCTATATTGTCGATTCCCGGCCAGCCGGTCGCGTAATCAAGCACGCCGTCCACGACATGCGCGTTAACCTGGAAAATTCCGCCTTTGCTTTCAGGAAACGGAAAATCTTTAAGGTTTCCTTTCAAGCGCAGTTTGACGTCGTTCGACGAGCCGCCATGGAAAGCGGTCGTGATCCACTGGCGACCACGTTCCCCGATGCGCATGGGCAGGTAGTTGCCGATGCTTCGCACATTGGCGCGCGTGGCATGTGCGTTCAAATCGATTACGCCATAGCCATCGGCGGTCGTTTGATAAACCCCGGACATGGTGCCGACGAGGTCGCGGTTGGCAAACGTAATGTCGTTGAGCCGGATTTCGTATTCATCGCCGGTGCGCTGCCAGGCCGCCTGCGCCGTCAGAGCGTCGAAACCCAGCTGGTCGTGGAATATGCGCGGCAATTCAACCACTGTGTTCTGGGTGCTCAGCAATAATGTGCCGCCCCGCTCTGAGCCGTCGATACTGCCGCTGACGCCGGCAAGTCCTGGCAAACGCCCGACCGGATTCAAGCCCAGGTTCAAGAATCTGGCCTTGAGCGCGTACTGTTCAGGGCGCGGCCACTCCCCCGACCACTTGAGCGCAACGTCGTAGAAACTGCCGCGCGGTGAGTACGTCTCGAACTCTTTGCGCAAGCCTGCTTCGAAAGGCAGATGGTCGGCAAGCGCAATCAACGGCCCCACATCGAGCGCATTCGCCTGCAGCTCGCCATGCGACGGCCGCTTGCCGCTTGCGCGGTGGTAGCGCAGCATCAGATCGATCGGCTGCAAAATATTCTGCTGAGTCGACAAACTCAGCCG
>JANXRI010000081.1 GCA_025353085.1 Betaproteobacteria bacterium | reverse complement strand
TGCGTATTTCACGTCATCGTGACCGGTGATTTCACCAAAGCGTGACCGACGTTTCACGGCATCGTGACCGCGATTTCACGCTGAGCGTGACCGATTTGGGGGATGTTGCATGGATAGTTAACGGTAGGCTTGCCGCTTTTTTTGAAAGCGAGCAGACGTGCCTCAGGACAAACTATCCATGCGCAAGATACGAGACGTACTTCGATACCGCCACAGCACCGGCCTGAGCCTGGAGGCAATTGCCCGGGCGCTAAGTATCTCCAAGGGGGTTGTAGCCAAATACCTGCGGCTGGCATCTGACGCCGGTCTGGGTTGGCCACTGCCCGAGGATTTGGATGATTCGGCGCTTGAGAGACGGCTATACCAGCAACCGTCAGCCCGAGCGCCCACCTTCGCCGAGCCCAACTACGCCGAGGTTCACCAGGAACTCAAGCGCAAAGGCGTCACGCTGATCCTGCTGTGGGAAGAATATCAGCGGACGGCGGGAGAGGCGTCGTTCCAATACACGGCATTCTGCACCCACTACCGGATATGGGCCGGCAAACTCAAACGCTCCATGCGCCAAGTCCATCGCGCCGGCGAGAAACTGTTCGCCGATTACGCCGGCCCGACCATGCCGATCATCGACGCCCGCACCGGCGAGATTCGCCCGGCCAGCATCTTTGTCGCCGTGCTGGGCGCATCCAGCTACACCTTTGCCTGCGCCACCGCCGGCCAAACGCAAGCCGACTGGCTCACGGGCCTCGGTCGTGCGTTTATCTACATCGGCGGCGTCACCGAGCTGATCGTGCCCGACAACCCGCGTGCCCTGATCGCCAACGCCAACCGGTATGAACCGGAACTGAATCGCGCCACCGCCGAGTTTGCCGCGCATTACGGCACAGTAATCCTACCGGCACGTCCGCGAAAGCCGCAAGATAAAGCCAAGGTGGAGGTGGGCGTTCAGGTGGTCGAACGCTGGATACTCGCCCGCCTGCGCCACCGGCAATTCTTCTCGGTGGCCGAGCTGGATGCCGCCGTGGCGCCCCTGCTGGCATTGCTGAATGAACGCCCCTTCAAGAAGCTCCCCGGTTGCCGCAAAGAGGCTTTCGCCCGCCTCGACGCGCCCTACCTGCGCCCGCTGCCGGCCACCCGCTTCATCATGGCCGAGTGGAAGCGCGCCGGGGTCAATATCGACTACCACGTCGAATTCGAGGGCCACTATTACAGCGTGCCGCATGCGCTGGTACGCCAGCAAGTGGAACTGCGTATCACCCGCGGCACCATCGAGATTCTGGCGCGCGGCCGCCGGGTGACGATTCATCCGCGCAGCCACCACAAGGGCTACTACTCGACGATCGCCGATCACATGCCAGCCTCGCATCGGGCGCACGCCGAATGGTCACCCGGCAAACTGATGAACTGGGCGGCCTCGGTGGGGCCGGCGACCGGCGAACTGGTCAAGCGGCTGCTGTTGGAGAAACAACATCCTGAGCAGGGATACCGCTCCTGCCTCGGGCTGATGCGATTGGCGCGCAACTTCGGTGGCGAACGTATGGAGGCGGCGTGTATCCGCGCGCTGGCGATTGGCACCTACCGCTATCGCTCGGTGGCCTCGATTCTGGATAAGGGACTGGATCGCCAACCCGTCACCCCACCGGCGCAAACCGAACTCGCACTGCCCGAGCACGCCAATGTGCGCGGTCCGCACTATTACCACTAACCCCAAGGAGAAACCCCGATGTTGATGGAACAGACGCTGCAAACCCTCAAGGCCCTGCGCTTGCCCGGCATGGCCGCTGCGTTCGAGGAACAGCAACGCATTGCCGCCTCGGCAGATCTGTCGTTCGATGAGCGCTTCTCGATGCTGGTGGATCGCGAGCAGAGCTGGCGCGACAATCGCCGCGTCACCCGGCTCTTACGCGAGGCGAAGCTCAAATCCGCTCAAGCCTGCCTTGAGGATGTACGCTATGGCGGCGGACGCAAACTGGACAAGTCGCTGATTGCGCAGTTGGCCAGTTGCCAGTGGATTCGTGCGCATCAGAATTTAATCCTGACCGGCGCCACCGGCTGCGGCAAAACGTGGTTGGCGTGCGCTTTGGGCAACGCCGCATGCCGGCAGGGCCTTTCAGTGGCTTATGTGCGCATGCCGCGACTGTTGGAGGAACTGCGCATTGCCCATGGCGATGGCAGCTTTGGCAAGCGGCTCGCGGTGCTGGCCAAAACGGATCTGCTGATCCTCGACGACTGGGGGCTGGCCCCGCTCAATCAGGCTGAGCGCAATGATTTACTGGAGGTGCTTGATGACCGCGTGGGCACGCGCTCAACGCTGATTACCAGTCAACTGCCGGTGGAGCATTGGCATGCGTATCTGAACGATCCGACCTTGGCCGATGCGATCCTCGACCGGGTGCTGCACGCGGCGCACAAGTTGCCGCTGGCGGGGGAATCGCAGCGTAAACCGGAGAAAACCCCATCGTGACGGCCCGAACTGCGACACCGTGCCACCGATTTCACGCCATCGTGACCGCCGTTTCACCAAAGCGTGACCGCGATTTCACCGATAGCGTGACCGATTAAGGTAAACTAAAACCCTATCCATGTAGCATCCCGGCATCGGTCACGCTCTCGCGAAACCACCGGTCACGTTCCGCGAAATGCGCACATCCCATCGACGCCGAGGCTGATGCGTTTTATCGACGTTTCGGTTTCGAGCCAACGCCCGCGCACGAGCGGCACCTGATTCTGCTGCTCAAGGACGCGCGACGTTTTGTCAAAGCGTGATTGATGACTTTTGTCGCCCAAAAAGAGCCTTTGCACGATGAAACCAGGAATCAAGGTTGCAAAAAAGGCGCTCGACAATTGATCGAGGTCTGCATCAACCGGGCAGCATAAAAAATATTGACTGGTCTCCCGACGCAGGCGCCATCCTGCCGCAGATTCAGCAGGTCATGCCGCCTGCTCCCTCGTCCACCAGCGCCGGGCTGACGATTGAACGGGGCGGCCAACGACGACCCACTCACAGTTTCACGTAACAACAGCCAAGGCGCTCGGCTGAATAAAAGAGCGGCTTAATCCCTCAGTGAAAAGTTCACAAGATCAGGATGCAGTCGCCTTCCGCACATCTCCTGGCTTAAGATGCGGCGCGAAAAACTCGATGAAGCGGATGAGATGTTTTGTAAGATGAACATTTCGCCGCAGACCGATATGCAGAACCGTCGGGGTGAAAAGATGGCGTGCGTCCACTGCATGCAAGCCACTGTCTTTATCGCTGTCATGGGCGCTGTGTGCCACGACCGCGACACCAAGGCCGGCGCGAACATAGATCTTCATAATTTCAGCATCAGTCGCGCTTAGAAGGATGTCGGGAACCAATCCCTTGGCGTGAAACGATCGCATGATATTTACGTGGAAAGCGAATTCGGCGTCATACGTGATCAGCGGATAAGCGCAAAGGTCTTCAAGTGTCACTTTGCGCTTCTTGCTAAGGAGATGGCGGGGCGGCGTCAGAATGATGGGATAAATCGGGTGGCACGGAAACAGAACGAGTTCCGGATTGGGGTCGGTGGGCCCGGTAGAGATGAATAGTTCGGCGTCGCCGCTGAGTACCCATTCGCTTACCTGGTTCGAATTGCCCTGCCGTATTCGCACGCGGACCCGTGGATGACGTTTAATGAATCGCTCCATGACGGGCGGGAGCGAATAGCGTGCATGTCCTGGATTCGTGGCGATGATCAAGGTGCCAGTGTCGCCATCGCGATAGTCTTTTGCGAGAACGGGAATGCTATGCACTTCCCGTAGCGCGCGCTTCGCCACATTCGCGATGGCTTCTCCCGCGGGCGTCAGACTGACGAACCGGTTTTTCTTGCGGGTAAATATCTGCACGTCCAGTTCGTCTTCGAGCAGCTTGATGTAGCGGCTGATGCCAGGTTGGGAAATGTGCAATGCGCGCGCCGCGACCGTCAGGTTAAAGCCTGAACCTATTACTTCGCAGAGGCATTGGAGTTGGCGTAACGTCATCAAGGCATCTTTTTTTTAGAGGGAAGACTATATAAAAATGATATGGTAATTATACAAAGTTATTGCTTGTTTAGATAATTGCAGTTGGCTACACTCAACGAAAGAATGCGATTGGTCTGACGTCGCCAATCGAACGCGAGGAGATTTACTGGTACCGGAAATATAAGGTGTGAAGATTGGCCGCGTGCGGCCTTGGCGGGACGATTTGCACTGCAATGCATAAATCAAGGAGGTTTCATGGCGTCAGAAAAGCAGCAGGCCCTAATGGACGATCGCCCTCCCGAGGGACTAATCACCGATGAAGCGCTCGCTTCGGCGAAGGCGATGATCGGCATGATCCTGCGACCGGAGGGACCATTCGTGCAGGACGTGACGGTCGATACCATTCGCAATTATTGCAACGGAATCGGCGATCTTAATCCTTTGTTTCGTGACGCTGAATATGCGCGTCGCAGCCGATATTCGTCGCTGATCGGCCATCCGACTATGCCTATGGCCTACGGATATATCGGACGTACGCGCTGGGGGTTGCCGGGCGTGCATGGATTTTTTGCCGGAAACGATTGGGAATTCTTTCGCACGTGGCGTCCGGGCGACAGGATGAACTGCATCGAACGGGTGGTGGGGGTGGAGGAAAAGAAAAGTAAATTGTCCGGCAAGCTGGTTCTTCAGTACACGGAAGCGTTGTGGCTTAATCAAGACGACGAACTGATGGCGAAGACGCTTGGGTGGTGTACGCGGCATGAGCGGCGGGCCGCACGTGAATCCGGCAAACATGAGGGCGTCAAAACCCATCAATACACGTCAGGCGAGATCGCTGCTATCGAGGAACTCGAACTGAATGAAGCCAATCGGATCAGGGGCAGCAAGGTGCGCTACTGGCAGGACGTTGCAGAAGGCGAGGAAATGGATCCTATTGCGCGCGGTCCGCTCACCGCCATGGACTTAAAAGGTTTCAACGTGGGTGTTGGCCGCGGACTGACGCATGGTCTGGTATTGATGAATGCGCAGCGCCACCCGGGACATTACTTCCGCAATCCGGAGGCGGGCGGTGGCATTGAATATACGGGCATCGGTCACCAACGTGCCTCGGCTGCGCAGCAGATAGGCGTGCCGTCGGCGTACGACTATGGCCCGGGACGCACGAGCTGGTTGACGACGCTCGTTTCCAACTGGATGGGAGATTCGGCATTTCTCAAAAGGCTGCGCGGCGAAATGCGCCGTTTCAACATCGTTGGTGACACCACCTGGTGTAAAGGAAAGGTAGCCCGGAAGTACACGAAGGACGGCTACGCACTCGTCGACCTGGAAATCTGGGCGGAGAATCAGCGTGGCGAAATCACTGCACCGGGGCTGGCTACTGTGATGTTGCCGTCAAAAGATCTGACGCACAAGCCGGTCGTCGATGGTTCAGGTCTTGATCTCGGACTGCCGCTGGTGCGTTAAAAAAGCACAAGCAGCACAAGCAGCACAAGAGCAAAAATGTTAAATCGATTCCGGACTGAAAAATGAATTCACACAAGAGTGACGCGCCGTTGACCGGTGTCACCGTGATTGAGCACGGTCAAGGCGTGTCCGCGTCTTATGCCGGGCGACTGCTCGCCCTGATGGGCGCGACGGTAATCAAGATCGAAGCGATTGGAGGCGATTCGTTGCGCCGGAATGCGCCGAAACTTCAAGAAGAATTCGATGGCGACGCACTGTTCGCTTATCTGAACGTGAACAAGTCGGGCGTCACGCTCAACCTCTCGTCCTCACTTGGACACGCGCTGCTCTACGAATTGCTAGGGCGCGCCGATGTTTTTCTCGACGATACGCATCCTGCCGGGCGCCGCGCGCTCGGCATCGCGCCCGATGAAGTATGCCGTGCACACCCTAAACTGATTTATGCCTCCGTGCTGCCATTCGGCGCGCTCGGGCCACACAGCGAATACAAGGGATACGAACTGAACGTGTTCCATTCGGGCGG
>JANXRI010000054.1 GCA_025353085.1 Betaproteobacteria bacterium | reverse complement strand
ATTCGAAGTGCGGTTTGGCGTCATGGCGGCGGTATTTAACGGGTTTGGGCGCGTGGTATCGGAGGTCGGCTGCTCGATTCTCGTCGGCGGCAATATTGCCGGCCTGACGCGCACCATTCCCACCGCCATCGCGCTCGAAACCTCCAAAGGAGAATTCGCGCAAGGGATCGCCCTCGGTTTTGTGCTGATCGTGCTCGCGATCGCGATCAATGTCGCGCTTGCATGGATGCAAGGCCGGGGCGGTCTGGAATGAGCGCATTGCTCTTTTCGATAAAAGCGCTCGATAAGCGCTTTGGCCAGCGCGTGTTGTTCGACGCAGCGCAGCTCGATTTCGAAGCCGGCAGCGGTTATGTTTTGACCGGTTCCAATGGCAGTGGCAAGACGACGTTGCTGCGCATCGCCGCGGGTTTGGAGCCGGCCGAACGTGGTCACATAGAGTTTCGCGCCCAGTCTGCGTCCATCGCGCTATACCCGGAGCAATGGCGGCGTGAGATCGTCTACGTGCATCAGCAACCGTATTTGTTTCACACGAGCATCGAGGCAAATCTCGACTATGGACTCGCGCGGCGCGGCATGCCGGCGGCCGAACGCAGTGCGTGCACGCGCGAGGCGCTCGAATGGGCGGGATTAAGTGACCGGCGCGAGGTTCCGCCGCATAAACTTTCCGGCGGCGAACAGCAGCGCGTTGCGCTCGCACGCGCCAAAGTGCTCAATCCGACACTGCTGCTGCTCGACGAGCCGACCGCTAATCTCGATGGCGATGCGCGCAAGCAGGTGCTCGAACTCGTTACCGCCCTGTGCATTGAGAATCACACCGTGGTGATAGCAAGTCATGACCCTGAAATCATCCGCCTTGCAATATTGAACCGGTTGCACATCAGCGCCGGGCAGGTCAATTTTAATGATTAAAAAAACGGCTGGTAAACTCGGACGGCCATGAAAATATTCGGCATAGCCGGTTATTCCGGCTCAGGTAAGACGACGCTGATCGAAAAGCTGATCCCGTTGTTTACCGCGCAAGGCCTGACCGTTTCGCTGGTTAAGCATGCGCATCATACATTCGACGTCGATCAACCCGGCAAGGATTCGTTTCGTCATCGCCATGCCGGCTGCAACGAGGTTCTCGTCACGTCAAGCCGCCGGTGGGCGCTGATGCATGAACTGCGCGGCGCAGCTGAACCCGCGCTGCACGATCTTATTACGCATATTGCGCCGTGCGATCTTCTGCTGGTCGAAGGCTTCAAGCACGAGGCGATTCCCAAGCTCGAGGTCTATCGCAACGTGGTCGGCGAATCGATGCTCCATCCGCAGGATCCGCACATCGTCGCCATCGCGAGCGACCACCACGTCGACACGGCATTGCCGCAGTTTCACCTTGACGATGCGGTGCAGATAGCAGCTTTCATCGTGCGGCACGTCGCTCGATAGCGGTGCGCGCTTTGTTTAGTGCTGCCCGTGGCGCATAATATTCAGATGGTCACCCTCATTTATTTTGCGCGTTTACGCGAGTCGCTGGGAACCGGTTCTGAGCAAGTGGCATTGCCCGCCGGTGTGCGCGATCTCGATGGCTTGCGCGCGATGCTGATGGCGCGCGGCGGCGCCTGGGCGAGCGAACTTGCCGGCACCAAGCCGGTGCGGGCGGCGGTCAATCAGGATATGGCGCAGGGCGACACCCGCATCGGCGATGGCGATGAGATCGCTTTCTTTCCGCCGGTTACCGGAGGCTGACTTGAAAACTGAGCGTCGCTGACATGGCCGTCAGAGTACAAAGCGAAGATTTCGACGCCGGACGCGAAATTGCGGCGATGCGCGCAGGCAATGCACAGGTTGGCGCCGTCGCCGCATTCGTCGGTGTCGTGCGCGAAATGAACGACGGCAGCGCTGTTGCCGACATGGAGCTCGAGCATTACCCGGGCATGACGGAAAAAGCGATCGCGAAAATCATCGATCAGGCGAAATCGCGCTGGAATATTTTCGACGTGATGGTCGTGCATCGCGTGGGCCGCTTGAAACCGACCGACCAGATCGTGCTCGTCGTCGTCAGCAGCGCGCACCGCGGCGATGCATTCGAGGCTTGCGAGTTCGTGATGGACTATCTTAAAACGCGCGCGCCATTCTGGAAAAAAGAACAAACGCCGCAAGGCGCCCGGTGGGTTGAATCGCGCGCAAGCGACGACGTCGCGGCCGGGCGCTGGAACGTCAAAGCCTGAATCGGATCATGTCGCAGGTCAAAGCCAGGCCTCGAATCCGCGTGCAGCTGGGCGCGGCGTTTGCCATCGGCCCGGGCAAGGCCGATTTGTTGCAGGCCATCGCGGAAACCGGATCTATCTCCGGCGCTGCCCGCCGCTTGAATATGTCGTACCGGCGCGCATGGCTGCTGATTGACACCATGAACCGGTGTTTTCGCGAGCCGGTGGTTGACACCGCAACGGGCGGCAAAGGCGGCGGTGGCGCGCAGATAACGCTTTTCGGCAAAGCGGTGTTGAAGTGTTATCGGGCGATGGAAGCGCGGGCGACGGCGTCGATTCTCAAGCTGACGCTGGTCCTTTCGCGCATGTTGCGCAAAACGCCACCGACGGGCAAGGTGTACTGATCGCGAAGCGGCGTTTCCCTCCCAACCAGGAATTCTTGTCAAGTCCATCCCCGATTTGACTTTTACCCGCCGTCCGTTATATTCGTCTATATATAACGTGAGGAAGGTGGCGACACCATGAGACGCAATTACTTAAGCGTTTATGCAACGGCGCTCTCAATGGGGGCAGCGCTGCTTGTTTCTCAAGGCTCGTCGGCGGCGGAAATAATTCGTGTGGCCTACGCCGGTTCGATGGGAGTTGTGATGGACCGCGTCATCGGACCGGCGTTCGCCAAAGTGCATGGCGCCGAATACCAAGGTATCGGTCAGGGTTCTTACGGCCTGGCGCGGCAACTGGAAGGTAAACTGATACAGGCTGACGTGTTCCTTCCGATTACTCCGGGTCCGGTGGACATTTTGAAAAAGGCCGGACTGATAGGCGCGGCCGTTCCGGTAGCAAGCACACAAATGGTGATTGCTTATAGCAACAAGAGCCGATTCCGCGCCGAATTTGAGGCCGCAGCGCAAGGCAAACGACTCTGGTATGACGTGCTGCGAACGGCCGGACTGCGCTTCGGGCGGACGGATCCTGCCACCGATCCACAAGGGCAAAACATAATTTTCACCGTGTTGCTCGCGCAGAATTTTTACAAGCAACCGGCGCTGGCGGAGCAAATCCTCGGCGGCTATCAAAACCCGCAGCAAATCTTTACCGAGTCGTCGATGCTGTCGCGGCTGGAAGGCGGCCAGCTCGACGCCTGCTCCGGTTATTTAAGTGCGGCAAAGTCGCACAACCTGCCGTTTATCACGTTGCCGGACGAAATCAATCTCAGCAATCCGGACCTCGATGCGAAGTGGTACAAATCGGTGCAGTTCGCCATCACGCTACCCACTGGAAAAGATGTGAAGTTGAATACTCAGCCGCTGGTTTTTTATGCGGCCGTACTCAAAAACAGCAGACAACCTGCGTTGGCGGAAAAGTTCCTACAATTTCTCCAAAGCCCCGAAGGTCAGAAACTGTTCAAAGACAACGGCTACAGTCCGCCTAAGGGCTCAGTGATTCAATAGCGGGCCACGCATAGTCGAGTATGGCCGCGCCGCCTTCCGACATCATTTTGAAAGCTTAAGGACTCATGAGCGAACGGGTCGATCTTCAAGCTGCGGACGGATTGCCCAGGGCTCGCACGCCTGCGTTAATCGGTGCGCTCACATTGCTTTTCATTGCAGGACCTTTCATCGGTCTGGTGTACGCCACCCGCTGGAGCGATTTTCATTTTGCCCCGGGAGACATCGCGGCTATCGGAGCGTCGCTCGCCTATAGCTTGATTGCTTTGCTTCTAATCATCGCGCTCGGCACGCCGTTGGCGTGGTGGTTAGCGCGCCAGTCATTTCGAGGTAAATGGGTGTTGGAGGCTTTAATCCTGCTCGCCTTGCTCACTCCGCCGTTGGCGATGGGCATCTTGCTCACAACGCTATTCGGTCCTTATGGACCGGTGGGCAGCCTGGCGACACTCACGGGAATTGAATTTACCAATTCCGCGCCGGCGTTCGTGCTTGCGCAGTTTTATGGAGCGCTGCCTTATTACGTGGTAGCGGCGCGCGCCGCGTTTGAAGGTGTGCCGCGCGAACTTGAGCATATCGCTCTGACGCTCGGAAAATCGCCGTGGCGAACTTTTTGGCTGGTGAGCATGCCACTCGCTCGCCTGGGCCTCGCCGCTGGCATTGCCCTGGCCTGGGTGCGTGCTTTAGGCGAGTTCGGAATCGTGCTGATACTCGCTTATTATCCGCAGGGAATTCCCGTCAAGCTCTGGGTCAATCTGCAAGACATTGGTCTGACTGCGGTGTATCCGTTGTTGTGGGCATTTTTCGTTGTGGCGATGCCGCTGCCCTTGATCCTCGGACTTGCTTCACGCCGCCAGGGTCTGTTCTAAATTTATGCGCATCGACTATCGTATCGAGCGTCCTATTCAGCTGGAAGCGAGGCTCGAAGTCGACGGCTTCACGGTGCTGCTCGGCGAAAGCGGAGAGGGCAAAACGACCCTGCTGAGGGCGATTGCCGGTTTGCTGCCAGCGCAGGGCGAACCTTTTAACGGTTTGCCGCCGCAACATCGCGCGGTCGGCTATTTGCCGCAAGGCTACGCATTATTTCCTCATCTGTGCGCGTGGGAAAACGTCGCATTTGCGTTGTCGCATGGGCCGCAGCGGCGTGCGCAGGCATTGGAGCTGCTGGCCCGCGTGAAGTTGGAGGGCATGGCGGATCGTTATCCATCGGCGCTTTCCGGCGGGCAGCAGCAGCGGGTCGCATTAGCCCGGGCGCTCGCCCGCAAGCCGCAGTTGCTATTGCTCGACGAACCCACTTCGGCACTCGATGCGGCGACGCGAGATGAGGTTATGGCGGAGCTAATTTCCGAAATGCATGATCTCGGTTTGCCCGCACTTGCGGTCAGTCATGATCCACACCTTGCGGTATTGGCTGACAGTGTTGCCGTGATGAGCGGGCGACGCATCGTGCAGCAAGGAAAGCCCGCCGACGTACTATCCCGGCCGGTTAGCGTGGCGGTGGCGCGATTGCTCGGGCATCGCGGCAATTTATTTTCTGCGCGCGTCATCGGTCTCGAATCAAGTACTGCAGAAACCTTCTTGGAATGGGAGGCTGGCAATCGTACCGTGTTGCGATTGCCGCGACAGCCGGCGCTTGTAGCAGGCCAGTTAGTGCAATG
>JANXRI010000050.1 GCA_025353085.1 Betaproteobacteria bacterium | reverse complement strand
CGACGGCGTAGGGACCGCCCGGCTTATTGGTGACCGTTATCTGCGGCTCGACGAGCTTTTGCGTTTGCAGAATCGACTGTATGGTGCGCGCGGTGTTGTCGACGCCGCTGCCCGGTCCGGTGCCGACGATGAACTCGATCGCTTTGTCGGGTTTCCAGTCAGCGGCCAATGCGGATGTTGCGGCGGCAGCGAGCGCGACAACTGCACAGCGCAGGCCGTGGCGCATCTTTTTTGCGAGTTTCATTCGCATAATCTCCTCCCGGCCGATTATACGATTCGATTAGAAATTCCGCCGCGCAGGCGGTACGAAAAAACGCCGGGACCCTAAGGCCCCGGCGGTGCACGCGAATTTGCAGCGTGAGTCGGTGTTATGCGTTGCGATGATGCTCGTGTTTGCCGTCATGAAACCCGCCGCGATGACCGCCGCTAAATTGCTGGTCGGCAATCGCTTTCTGTTCCGGCGTGAGCGCCGCGTAGAGTTCGCTGACCGCCGCGGTCTTAGCTTCCATGCCGGCCACTGCCTGCTTCAAGCGGGCAGTGCGTTGCGCAAGGCGTTCCGGCGCGGGCAGATTGGCCGCCGGTTTGTCGCCGGCTTTAGGCATGTGCTGCGCGTGCATCGCAGCTCTCGCTTCGGCTTGCTTGCGCGTTTTGTCGGCGAAGGTCTGCCAGGCTTTTTCTTGCGCCGGTGTGATCTTGAGTTCGACTTTCAGCGCGGCCAGGTGGCCTTCGACGCGGGCGGCCGGATTGCTGAAGCGGCCCTCGCCATGATGGCCGCCGCGCATGCCGTGGCGCTCGCCATGACTTTCAGAGCGGAAGCCGCCTTCGCCCGCGGGTTTCTGCGTTTGGGCATAGACCAGCGAACCCGAAGCGGCCAGTGCTGCCGCGGTGATCAGACTTGCAATGGTTTTGTTCGTCATGCTGTTCTCCTTGGGTTAATTAACTTGGCCGGCGGGGACCGCAACGGTCGGTTGCACCGTCTACAGCCCTTTTCAGGCACGGTTCATTGAAACACCCGTGTGTAACCGGGCCATTTCAGACGCGGGCCTTTTTGTATCGCCCCCTGTCAGCCGCGGCGGTTGTTACACAGCGATACAATTTTTTCGCCGGGCATGCGGCCAGCGCGGTATACAGAACCTATGGATCATGTATTAGTCGTCGATGACGACGCTGAAATCCGCAGCCTGCTGCGCGCCTACCTCGAAAAAAACGGCTACCGCGTTACCGCGGCCGGCGACGGCAAGGCAATGTGGGCGGCGTTCGACGAGGCGCGCCCCGATCTCGTGGTGCTCGACGTGATGATGCCCGGCGTCGACGGACTCACACTGTGCCGCGACGTGCGCGCTCGCTCGGCGATTCCGATCATCATGCTGACGGCGCGCGGTGAAGAAACCGACCGCATCGTTGGCCTCGAGATGGGCGCCGACGATTACCTGGCCAAGCCATTCAGCCCGCGCGAACTGCTCGCGCGCATCAAGAGCGTGCTGCGCCGCGCGCGCACGCTGCCAGACAATTTGCAGCCCGAGGCAGCGCGGCAAATCAAATTCTCTGGCTGGACGCTCGACATCGCCACCCGCAATTTGCTGTCACCCGCGGGCGTTGTCGTCGCACTGAGCGGCACCGAATTCAAGCTGCTGCGGATTTTTCTCGCGCATGCGAACCGCGTACTCAATCGCGATCAACTGATCGATCTGATGCTCGCGCGCGATGCGTCGCCATTCGACCGCAGCATCGACGTGCAGGTGAGCCGATTGCGCCATCGCCTTGACGAAGATGCGAAGGAGCCGGCGATCATCAAGACCGTGCGCGGAGAAGGTTATGTATTTGCGGCGGTGGTCGAGGTCAGCACATGACACTCATGCCGCGGTCGCTGTTCGCGCGCATGGTATTCGTGCTGCTCGCCGGGCTCACGGTGGCGCAGTTGTTGAGCTTCGCAGTGCATTGGCACGAACGCGGCGAGTTCATGACGCGTTCAATGGGCATGCGGTCAGCTACGCGCATTGCCGACATCATCGAACTGCTCGATTCGATCGACCCCGCCGAGCGCGCCAAAATCGTCAACGTGTTCAGCACGCCGCCGCTACGCATTTCGCTTGACGCGCCGCCGCTAGCGCCGCCGACCGCCGATGCCGATAAGGCCGAGCAGGCGGCGCAGTTCGCGGCCGCGTTGCGGCGCTCGCTCGGCGACGAAATCGCCGTGGTTGTACAGCTCAATGACGCGGCGTCGCGCGGGGGCTACGGCAATCCCGGCGGCATGATGAGCGAGCGCGCGCGTGCCAGACTCGACGCGGGCGCTTCGGCAGGCGCGCCCGGATTCGGCGGGCAGGGCATGCGCCGCTCCGGCGTGGCGTTTGTCGTGCAGGCGCGCTTGAACGATGGCGTGCTGATTACGTTCAATGCGCGACAGCCGCAGGAATCCGTTGCATGGCCGTACCATTTGCTCTTGAGCCTCGCAGTGCTGCTCGCCGTCGTGATCGCGGTGACTCTCGTCGCAGTGCGCTGGGTCACGCGGCCGCTCGCTACGCTCGCGGCAGCCGCGCAAAGCCTGGGCGAAGACATCAACCGCCCGCCGCTCGACGAGTGCGGACCGCTCGAAGTGAGCCGCGCTGCGCGCGCATTCAACGCGATGCAGCTGAAACTGTCGCGATTCATCAGCGACCGCACGCGCATATTCGCCGCGATGTCGCATGACTTGAAGACGCCGATCACGCGCCTGCGTCTGCGCGCCGAGTTGCTGGACGATGTTGCGCTGCGCGCGAAGTTCGTCAACGATCTCGAGGAGATGGAAGCGATGGTAAGTGCCGCGCTCGATTTCATGCGGGGCGTCGATCAGCAGGCGCCGGCACAGCCCGTCGATATGCTGGCGTTGCTCGAAAGCCTGCAGGCCGACGCGCGGGAAACTGGCAGCGACGTCATGATTGAAGGCAAGGCGGACGCGCCTTACTTCGGCCATGCACAGTCGTTAAAGCGCTGCATTGGCAATCTGATCGACAACGCGGTCAAGTACGCAGGGCGGACGACGGTCGCTGTGGCTGATACGAGCGCCGAACTGGTCATCACCGTCAGCGACGCGGGGACGGGAATTCCGGAGGCTGAACTCGAGCGCGTGTTCGAGCCGTTTTACCGGCTCGATGCTTCGCGCAATCGTGCCACCGGCGGCAGCGGGCTTGGCTTGACCATCGCGCGCAGCATCGCGCGCGCGCATGGCGGCGAACTTATCCTGCGCAATCGGGCGGCGGGCGGACTCGAGGTGGTGCTTACGCTACCGCGGCGCCAATAAATACCCGTTAAAAAATCATTTGAGCCACAGATAAACGCAGATAAGGGCAAGGCAAAACAAGCAAGCCGTCGAGCGGATGGGCATTTGAAGTTATCTGCGTTTATCCGCAACCGATTGCTTTTTTTTTAGTTTAATCCAGCTTCACCCCGAGGCGCTTGCCGATGGCGCCCCATTTATCGGCATCGGTCTTGATGACCATGGCGAACTGATCGGGCGTATTCGCGAGCGGCTCGTTGCCTTGCGAGATGAACGTCTGGCGCACCTCGGGCGTGTTCACGATCGCGGCGATTTCTTGTTGCAGTTTGTCGACGATTGCGCGCGGCGTTTTTGTCGGCGCCATGAAGCCATACCAGGTCAGCGCTTCGAAACCCGCCACGCCCGACTCATCGATTGTCGGCAACTCCGGCATCGCCTCCATGCGCTTGGGGCCGCCGGTCGCGATCAGCTTGAGCCGCCCGGCTTTCCAGTGCGGCATGGTCGTGAACATATTGGAAAACGAAAATTGAATTTCGCCGCCGATTTGCGCGGTGATGTATTGCGACACGCCTTTGTACGGGATGTGGGTGGTCTTAATGCCGGCCATCGAATTGAAAAGCTCGGCCGCGAGATGCGGTGAACTGCCCGGCCCTGAAGAACCGTAATTGAGCTTGCCCTGATTGGCCTTTGCATACGTGATGAGTTCTTTCACGTTTGTCGCCGGCACTGACGGATGCAGCAGCAGGGTGAGCGGAGTCGCGATCACCTCGGTAACCGGCGCGAAATCCTTGATCGGATCGTACGGCAGCGTCGTGAACAGTTGCGCGCTTTGCGCGTGGGTCGAATAGGCGAGCAGCAGCGTGTAGCCATCCGGCACCGCTTTGGCGACGAGTTCAGTGCCGACGATTCCTGACGCAGCAGGGCGGTTGTCGACGACCACTGGTTGGCCGACGCGTTCGGCGAGGCGCAAACCGATGTAGCGCGCGGTGTAATCGCTGCCGCCGCCGGGTGCCAGCGGCACGATGATACGGATCGGGCGGTCCGGATAGTTGGCCTGGGCATAGGCCGTAGCCGCACCCGCAGCGGTCAGCAATCCCACGGTCAGGCCGATAAATAATTGCGAGCGGTTCAGCATCTTGTTCTCCAGGTCAAAGCGTTGCGCGAAGGGGATAGTGCACTAAAACGACGGCTGGCGACAACTCGTCTGCGCGGCGTTTGGCGAGTCGCGCGTCGCGGCGGCGTGATTGACGTCACAGCCGATCGAGAAGCGGGACGGCAGTTTGTGTGACCAGTTGTAACAAGCGTAAACGTTTGTAGCAATCGTCGACTTGGCGCCGGCAGCGTCGTTTAATTCAGTTGCAGGAGGCTGAACTTACGAAGGAGTCCACGATGTCGACGATACTGCACTATCTGCCGCATTTCATTTTTTCCGGGTTGGCACTGCTCGCGCTGTGGGCGATGTTCGGCGACGACAGCCGCAAGAAACGCACCGCGCCCGAGCTCCCCCGGCACCGCCATTATCAGTGGACGGATCACGACTCGCGGCGCGGTTAAAAGGTTGACGATCGGATTGACGATCGCCGGCCGCCGGGGCCCGCGCCACTCTTAGGCGCGGCTGCGTTCGGCCAGAAACTCCGCGAGCACGCGCGTGGTGTGCGTTGCCGGTTTGCTGCGCACGAAGTCTCTCGGTGCGCCGTGCGCCACCAGTTGGCCGCCACCGTCGCCGCCTTCCGGCCC
>JANXRI010000476.1 GCA_025353085.1 Betaproteobacteria bacterium | reverse complement strand
GTGACCGGCGTTATCACGCTTGCCCTCGCATTCTTCACTCTGCGCAAACTGCGCTCGCTGCGCCCGGCGCCGGCGATTGCGGCTTACGCGCGGTTTTGCGTACAGCTTGCCCGCCGCGGCATGACTCGACATCCGAGCGAGGGTCCCCTTGCCTTTGGCGAACGGGCCGCTGCGGCCCATCCGAAGCTCGCGGCATCAATCGGATCTATCAGTGAGTTATATATCCGTTTGCGTTACGGCAAGCGCCAGCAACCCGGCGACATGGTTGAGTTACAGCGCGCGGTGGCGGGATTTGCGAACGTGAATAACCGTTAAAACGATTTAGTCCGGCGCTTTCAGTCCAGCACTACGCCGGATGATCGGCCGGCAGTAACTTCATCGGATCGACCGGCTTGCCGAAACGGCGGATCTCGAAGTGCAGTTTGACCTGCTCTGAATCGCTGGCGCCCATATCGGCGATTTTCTGGCCTTTGACGACGGTCTGGCCTTCTTTCACGAGCAACTGATGGTTGTGCGCGTAAACGCTGATGTACGCTTTGTTGTGTTTGATGATAATGAGTTTGCCATAGCCGCGAATGCCATCGCCGCTGTAGAGCACTTTGCCGGGTGCGCTCGCGTTCACCGATTGCCCGAGCTTGCCGCCGATGCCAACGCCCTTGAGGTTGGTGCTTTCGTTAAATGTGCTTAAAACCTTCCCGCTCGCCGGCCAGCCCCAGTCGACTTTTTCGTCGTCGTCAGAACCGGCACTCGCTGCCGGCTTTTCTGGCGGGCGTGGTTCGATCACCGCGACAGGCGGCGGCGTTACTGGCTGCGACTGCGCTTGCGGCTGGCCCGACAGTTGGGCGAGCGCTTGATCGGAATAAGGCAACTTGACGGCTTTGGGCTGCGACTTCACGGCTTCGTTGGCAGCGACCGGCGCTAACGCGATGCCAACCGGCTTGCCTTCGACCTTGGGCGCAGTTTTAAGCGGTGTCGTCATTGCAGTGGTCGATGACGCACGCAGGCGCAGTTGCTGCCCAACCAGAATCACGTTCGGATTTTCGAGATTGTTCCAGTCGCGAAGGTCTTTGTAGTCGAGCCCGTGATCGAGCGCTATCGTGAACAGCGTGTCGCCTTTTTTAACGGTATAGAACTCGGGTCTTGGATCGTCGGCCGAACCTGCAATCGGGGCGGGCGCAGGTGCGGGTGCGGGCCTGGCAATGAGCGGCGCCGGCGGCGGACGATTACGGTCGCTTACCGGCGCAGGTTGCCGCGACGTCATGCAACCTTCTACTCCCAGCATCGCCGCCAGCATCGTCAGGGCGCCAGCGCCGCATGCGCTGCGCCAGCCGCCGGTCTTCATCAGTTGAGTCCGGATAACATCGGCACGAACTTTACCGCATCGAGTTTCGATTCGGTAAAGCCGCGCGCGCCGCGCTCGATCACGCAAAGATATTGTTCGCGGGTTCCCATCGGCACCACCATCCTGCCGCCAACCGCGAGTTGTTCTTTTAATGCAACAGGCACATGGGTGGCGGCCGCCGTCACGAGTATGCAATGAAACGGCGCTGCTTCTGGGATGCCGATATGACCATCCGCGTGCTTGAACCGGACGTTATTGATGCGCAGTTCGCGCAAATTCTTGCGCGCCATCGCGAGCAGCTGCGTAAGGCGCTCGATTGAATACACTTCCTTGGCCAGCCGCGCGAGAATCGCCGTCTGATAGCCGCAGCCGGTGCCTATCTCGAGCACTTTGCCGAGCGGCTCGCCAGCTGCGAGCAGTTCGGTCATGCGCGCAACGATGTAGGGCTGCGAAATAGTCTGGCCGAAGCCAAGCGGCAACGCGATGTCCTCGTACGCGCGGCTCGCCAACGCCTCTTCGACGAAGATATGGCGCGGAATCTCGTTCATCACGTTGAGCACCGCTTCGTTGACAATGCCCTGCTCGCGCAACCGCTCGATCATGCGCATGCGCGTGCGCTGTGAAGTCATGCCGATGCCGGAGATACGCTCGCTCACGCGAACCAGTCCTTCAATGTTTGCAACTGCGCATAATGCGTGAGATCGATCTGCAACGGGGTTATCGATACGACGCCGCGCGCGACCGCGTGAAAATCGGTGCCTTCGCCGGCGTCCTGCGCGCTGCCCGCGGCGCCGACCCAGTACACAACGCCGCCGCGCGGCGTGGATGCTTTCACGACCGGCTCGGCTTTGTGGCGCTTGCCGAGGCGGGTCACTTCGACGCCGCGCAGTTCATCGTAGCTCACGTCCGGCACGTTCACATTGAGCAATGCGCGCTGGCCGAGCGGTTGGTCGGCAAAGCGGCGCGTGAGGTCAGCGGCGATGCGTGCTGCCGTGCCAAAATTGTCGTTGCCGGCGTGAACCAGAGAGATCGCGACCGACGGAATGCCGAGCAGGAAACCCTCGGTCGCGGCGGCCACGGTTCCAGAATAGATAGTGTCGTCTCCCATGTTCGCGCCGTAATTGATGCCTGATATCACAATGTCGGGCAGTTCATCGAGCAACCCCGTCACGGCCAGGTGAACGCAATCGGTCGGCGTGCCGTTGACGTAGAAAAACCCGCTCGGCGCGCGGCGCACACTGAGTGGCCGGTCGAGTGTGAGCGAATTGCTCGCGCCGCTGCGGTCGCGCTCGGGTGCAACCACCGTTACCGTCCCGAAAGCGCGGAGCGCATCCGCCAGGATCGCGAGCCCCGGCGCGAAATAGCCGTCATCGTTGCTCAGCAGAATGTGCAAGGTGCGACACTTTGCGAATTTGGCTTGCTCTGCGGCCATGCTGGCCACCGGTATTCATGCAGCATCGCGTGGAGGTTTTTCGAGACCGCTCCCGTAATTTTTCGTAAGAAATTATAGCACGTGCACCCTGCGTGCCGACCGCTGCGCGGCTCGCATCGCCGCGTGATGGCGGCTTGGTTTGCGCTCGTTTGGCGCCGGTGCACCCGTTGTCGCGGGACGTATCATCCGATTGGTGTAGCATGAGCCATTTTTAAATTTCTACAGTTGCGGCGCATCTCATGCGTCACCATTGTGAGGATTGCAAGCAATGAGCTTAATTGCCGCCCGCATGAACCGCATCAAGCCGTCGCCGAGTTCGACGGCGACGATGCGCGTGCGCGAACTGCAACTTGCCGGTCGCAAAGTAATTGGCCTCACTGTCGGCGAACCGGATTTCGATACGCCGCCCAATATCATCGAAGCTTCGATCCGCGCGCTGCGCAGCGGCCAAACCCGCTATACGAACGTCGACGGCACGCCTGAACTCAAGGACGCTGTCGCGCTCAAGTTCAAGCGCGAGAACGGACTCAGCTATACGCGCGACCAGATTACCTGCGCCAACGGCAGCAAGCAGGTCATTTTTAATGCGCTGATGGCGACCGTGGCCGCGGGCGATGAAGTGATCCTGCCGGCGCCCTATTACGTGTCGTATCCGGACATGGTGCAACTCGCGGGCGGCACGCCGGTGATCGTGGACTGCAGCGAAGCGACGGGTTTCAAACTGCAGGCAGCCGCCCTTGACCGCGCAATCACGCCGCGCACGAAGTGGCTGATGCTCAACTCGCCGTGCAATCCGACCGGCGCCGTTTATTCCGCTGCCGATTTGAAACCGCTTACCGATGTGCTCACGCGTCATCCGCATGTGTGGGTTCTCACCGATGAAGTGTACGAGCACATTGTTTACGATGGACATAAAAGCGCGTCGCCCGCGCAGGTCGAGCCGGCGCTCTTTGACCGCACGTTGACCGTCAACGGTGTTTCGAAGGCCTATGCGATGACCGGTTTTCGCATCGGCTTTGCCGGCGGCCCGCACGAATTAATCAAGACGATCTTTAAAATGCAGTCGCAAAGCACCACCAATCCATCGTCGATCAGCCAGGCGGCGGCGATTGAAGCGCTGACCGGCCCGCAGGATTTTCTGCCCGAACGCTCGCAGAACTTTCGCGCGCGCCGCGATCTTGTCGTCGCTATGCTTAACGCGGCGCCTGGCATCACCTGCCGCAAGCCGGAAGGCGCCTTCTATGTGTTTGCGAATATCGCAGGCGTGATCGGCAAGTCAACGCCGCTAGGTAAAATCATCGCCAACGATCTGGATTTCGTGACGTATTTGCTCGATGCCGCCGAAGTCGGCGTGTTGCAGGGCGCCGCCTACGGCATGTCGCCGTACATTCGCATCTCCTATTCGACGTCGACCGAAAAACTGCAGGAAGCATGCGGTCGCATTCAGCGTGCGTGCGCGGCACTGGTGTCGCGTTGACCGACCAAACTCAGACAGCCTGACTGACATGAGCGGCCCGCTCGCCGGCATTCGCGTCATCGACCTGACCACGGTCATCCTGGGTCCTTATGCGACCCAGATACTCGGCGATCTCGGCGCCGACGTGATTAAAGTCGAATCGCGCGAAGGCGACAACATCCGCCACTCGGCGCCGATGAAGCATCCGGGCATGGGACATATCTTTCTGCATCTGAACCGCAACAAGCGCTCAATCGTGCTCGATCTCAAGCAGCCCGCCGGGCATGCCGCAATGCTGAAACTCTGCGCAACGGCCGACGTGTTGATCTACAACGTGCGGCCGCAGGCGATGGCGCGGCTGAATCTCCGCTATGAAGACGTGCGCGCCGCCAATCCGAAAATCATTTATGTCGGCGCTTACGGCTTCAACCAGAGAGGTCGTTATGCGGCGAAGCCCGCGTATGACGATCTGATTCAGGGCATGGTGGCGCTGCCGTCGGTCGTCAAACAGGCGGGCGCCGATCGCCCGCGCTTCGTGCCGTCGACGGTTGCCGATCGAATTACGGGGCTCAACGCGGTGAATGCGGTGACCACAGCGCTCTTCCAGCGAGAACGCACGGGCCGCGGCCAGGCAGTCGAAGTCACGATGTTCGAATGCCTGACCGAATTCGTGTTGAGCGATCACATGGGCGGCAAAACCTTCGAGCCGCCGTTGGGACCCATGGGATATCCGCGGCTGCTCGCCGAGCATCGCAATCCTTACGCGACGCGCGACGGTTATCTGTGCCTGCTCGTTTACAACGACAAACAGTGGCGCGCTTTTTTTCGCATCATCGGCTGCGACGAGATGTTCGACAACGATGCGCGCTATTCCTCTCAAGCGAATCGCTCGCAGCATTTCGCCGAGTGCTATGCGTTTGTCGCCGGACATATCAAAACCCGCACCAGCGCGGAGTGGCTCGACGTTCTGACGGCGGCCGATATTCCGGTGATGCCTTTGAACTCGCTCGAAGACCTGCTTGCCGATCCGCACTTGAATGAGACCGGATTTTTTTCTGTCGTCGATCATCCAAGCGAAGGCAAGGTGCGTTCGATGAGCCCTGCCAGCCGGTGGTCGGAAACACCGTTGGAGGCCCCTCATCCAGCGCCGCGACTGGGCGAACACAGTGCGCAAATTTTGCGCGAGGCCGGTTATGCGGATGCCGAGATCGAAGCGATGGTTGAGGCCGGCGTTACGCAGATTGCGTGACACGAACGTTTAGAGGCGACCATGAATTTCTCATTGTCCGAAGATCAGCTTGCGATACGCGCGGGGATCGAAAAAGTGTGCGCCGCGTTCGATGCCGAATACTGGCTGCGCAAAGACACTGACGGCGGCTTTCCCGCCGACTTTCACCAGGCGTTTGCGCGCGACGGCTGGCTGGGTATCGCGATGCCAGAACAATATGGCGGCGCGGGTCTCGGCGTCACCGAAGCCGCGCTCATGATGCAGACGGTCGCGGCTTCAGGCGCCGGCATGTCGGGTGCGTCAGCGCTGCATATGAACATCTTCGGCTTGAATCCGGTCGTTGTGTTCGGCACCGCTGAGCAGAAGCAGCGCTGGCTGCCGCCGTTGATCGCGGGCGCCGACAAAGCGTGCTTCTGCGTGACCGAACCAAATACCGGGCTCAACACGACGCGCTTGAAAACGAAGGCCGAGCGGCACGGCGACCATTACATCGTATCCGGCCAGAAAATCTGGATTTCGACGGCGCAGGTGACCAACAAGATGTTGTTGCTCGCGCGCACTACGCCGCTCGAGCAGACCGCCAAACCGACGCATGGACTGAGCCTCTTCTATACGGATTTCGATCGGCAGTTCGTCGAGGCGCGTGAAATTCCTAAAATGGGACGCAAGGCCGTCGACTCCAATCAGGTATTCATCGACGCGCTCAAGGTGCCGGTCGCCGACCGCATCGGGGATGAAGGACGCGGCTTCGAATACATACTGCACGGGCTCAATCCCGAGCGCATCCTGGTCGCCGCCGAAGCGGTGGGGCTCGGCCAGATTGCGCTCAAGCGCGCCGCCGACTATGCACGCGAGCGCGTCGTCTTCGACCGCCCAATCGGCCAGAACCAGGCGATCCAGCATCCGCTCGCGCAACGCTGGATCGAGCTCGAGGCGGCGAATCTGCTCGTGTATAAAGCGGCCTCACTTTACGATAGCGGTGAGGCGTGCGGCGCGGAGGCGAATGCCGCCAAATATTATGCGGGCGAAGTTGGCTTCAAAGCCTGCGAAACCGCCGTGATGACCATGGGCGGCATGGGATACGCGAAAGAATTCCACGTCGAACGCTATCTGCGTGAAGCGCTGATTCCGCGTATTGCACCGGTGAGTCCGCACCTCATTCTGTGTTTCATTGCGGAGAAGGTGCTGGGGATGCCGAAGTCCTACTGAGCGCACACCGAAAACGGCGACTTGCAGGCGCGTCGCAGGCGCATTTGCTTTGGTAGCGCAGGCGCTACCGGAATACCGCTTAACCGGCCGGCGCGCTGAACGCGCGGTCATGCTCGATCGATGGCAGCATGCCGCGCATTTTCAAGACTTGATCGACGTCGATATCGGCGATTGCAATGCCCGGCTCGTCGCCGAGTTCAGCGAGGATCTTTCCCCATGGGTCAATAATGAGTGAGTGGCCGTACGTCGTGCGATTGCCCGGATGCTCACCGCACATCGCCGGCGCGAAGACATAGCTCAGATTCTCGATCGCGCGCGCGCGCAATAACGAATGCCAGTGCGCAACGCCCGTTTCGCGCTGAAACGACGACGGCACCGCGAGAAACAGCGCGCCTGCTTTGGCGAGCGCGCGATAAAGTTGCGGAAAGCGCAGGTC
>JANXRI010000475.1 GCA_025353085.1 Betaproteobacteria bacterium | reverse complement strand
GGTCAGCCGCAGTATCACGGCGGACTTTCCGAAGTCGTGCGCAATCCGCGCTATGCGACGGCGGTGGGGCTGCTGCTGCTCGGTTTGCAGCAACAGCGGCAGCACCATCTCGCACAGGCGCACTTAAGTACGCTCGGTGGTTTGATCGAGCGAATGAAAAGCTGGTTCAAGGGAAATTTTTAATGGGCATCCGCAACACACCATTCAGCAGCAAACAGGTTCGCATATCGAAGTTTTTGTTTTTACTTTTAGTCACAGGAGACAACTATGTTTGAAATCATGGAAGTTCCGTCACAGGAAGCGGTTATCAAAGTCATCGGGGTAGGCGGCTGCGGCGGCAATGCCGTCGATCACATGATCGCCAACGGCGTCAAAGGCGTTGAGTTTATCTGCGCCAACACCGACATGCAGGCATTGAAGCGCTCGCAGGCGCGCACGCAATTGCAACTCGGCCCGGAAATCACCAAAGGGCTCGGGGCGGGCGCCAATCCGGAAGTGGGCCGTAATGCAGCACTCGAGGATCGCGAGCGCATCATCGACTTGATCGGCGGCGCCGATATGTTGTTTCTGACCGCCGGCATGGGCGGCGGCACCGGCACCGGAGCGGCGCCGGTCGTGGCGGAAATCGCGCGCGAACTGGGCATCCTCACGGTCGCGGTGGTCACAAAACCGTTCGCATTCGAAGGCAAACGCCAACGGATCGCACTCGAAGGTCTCGAAGCGTTGTCGCAACACGTCAACTCGCTCATCGTGATTCCGAACGACAAGCTGATGCAGGTCCTGGGCAACCAGGTAACGCTCGACGAGGCGTTCCGCGCGGCCAACGACGTATTACATGGTGCCGTCGCCGGCATTGCGGAAATCATCAGTTGCCCGGGCATGATCAACGTCGACTTCGCCGACGTCAAAACCGTTATGTCGGAAACCGGCATGGCAATGATGGGTTCAGCCAAAGCCGCGGGCACCGATCGCGCGCGCATGGCGGCGGAGCAGGCCGTTGCATGCCCGTTGCTCGAAGACATCGATATCGCTGACGCACGCGGCGTGCTGGTCAATATCTCGGCCAGCAAATCGCTTTTCCAGTTGCAGGAAATGTATGACGTGATGGATGTGATCAAGGCGTTTGCGGCCGAATCAGCGACGGTGATCGCGGGCACCGTATATGACGAGTCGCTGGGCGACGAACTGCGCGTGACGATCGTTGCAACCGGGCTCGGCAAAGCCCACGCGCGCGCGCAATCGAAACCGTTGCAGGTCGTGCAAGCCACGGGCACTGATGGAATGGCGGCCGGTGCGGTGAACTACGAAGAACTCGATCAGCCGGCGGTGATGCGGCGCAACCGTAACCAGACTGTCGAGGCGTTGCGCCAGTCGGGCGTTGACATGCTCGATATTCCGGCATTCCTGCGTAAGCAAGCGGATTAACAACAAAACCATGGCGCGGCGTCGAAAATGTTCGGGGCCGTCGGGCTGGGTACCGACGGAGGCTAACTTCGTTACTTAACCGGCTCGCAGTTTTCTGAACGGAATCCGGGGGTGGAATGCGCTCGGGGCCAGCGCGTGAGTCGACCGGGGCGCTCAACTGGATAATGCAAACGTGCTAAAATGTGATTTAAGTAACATAGAAATCAACGAGTTAAATTTTTGATTAAGCAGCGCACGCTCAAGAACATCATCCGTGCCACGGGTGTCGGATTGCACACGGGTGAAAAGGTGTACCTGACCTTGCGTCCGGCGGCGCCAAACACGGGCGTCGTCTTCAGGCGCGTCGATCTCGCGCAACCGGTCGACATCAAGGCTAATCCTTATTTCGTGGGCGATACACGTCTGTCGTCGTGTCTCGAACGCGATGGTGTGAGGGTGTCGACGGTCGAGCATCTGATGTCGGCGCTGGCGGGACTGGGCATCGATAACATTTACGTCGACGTGTCGGCGGGCGAAGTGCCGATCATGGATGGCAGCGCCGGCCCATTTGTGTTTTTGCTGCAATCGGCCGGCGTCGAAGAGCAGACCGCCGCCAAACGTTTTATCCGTATTCTCAAAACAGTTGAAGTCCGCGATGGTGACAAGTCCGCGCGCTTTGAGCCGCACAACGGTTTCAAGGTCGACTTCAGCATCGACTTCGATCATCCCGTGTTTGAGAACTCGGCCAAGTCGGTGTCCGTGGATTTTGCGGCGACCTCTTACATCAGGGAAGTTAGTCGTGCCCGCACCTTTGGATTCATGCACGAAGTCGAGTGGATGCGCGGTCAGGGCCTGGCGCTCGGCGGTTCGCTCGATAACGCGATTGTGCTGGACGAATATCGCGTGCTCAACAACGACGGCCTGCGTTACGACGATGAATTCGTCAAGCACAAGGTGCTCGACGCAATCGGCGACTTATATCTGCTCGGTCATCCGGTTATTGGCGCCTTTGTCGCGCACAAGTCGGGCCATGCGCTCAACAACCTGCTGTTGCGCCGGTTGCTCGAAGAGAAGGATGCGTGGGAGTACGTGAGTTTCGAGCGGCCCGAAGATGCGCCTGCGTTTGTCGCATCCGGCCAACCTGCATTCACTTAAGCGGTCGACGGACGAGGCTTAGCGCATGTTCGTCCTGCGGGTGCTCGGGTTTTTTGTCGTCGCGACCATCGGCGCATCGGTGCTTACTTATCTGATTACCAAGAATCGGCGCTACGTGACTTTCGCGTGGCAGGTTTTTAAATACGGCATCATGATGGCAATCATCGTGCTCACGTTTATACTCTTCGAGCGTCTGATCCTCGTTATCTGAGGCGCGCACCTTTACTTTGAACTGCGCTGACGCGCTGCCATCGTAGTTAGTGCTTGCTTGAGCGGGGAGTCCTCCAAGGCATTGGCAAGTTTTTCAAGATTCTCAATCGTTTCAATGCTTAAGTGCTTACCCTCGCGCTTGCTAGCCAATGCGACTGAAGCCTCCCTGACTTGCACTTCAATTCTGATTGAAGTAATCTCGCATCGCTGTTTCTGGTACGAAGCTAACAGTCTGGTCGTGAGTTGCTTCAGTTTGGCGGCAATCGCGGCATTTTCAGCCAAGAGGGTGAGGGTTCCATCGCGGAGCTGTTTGACGCAGCAGGCTTGTGTCAATTCGAGTGGTGCGATGTTCAAAAGTACCCGGTGCAGTTCGGCATTCCTCTGGACTTCCTGAGTCAACGAACGCAAGCGGTCCGAGGTGTTGAAGTAGAAATCGATCCGGCGCGCTGGCATGGTCGAGATTGTGGGGCATCAATGAACATAATTCTAGTTTCCGGCAAACTGGCAAGGGCACGAACCATCACGCTCTCGTTGCCGCATCTGGTATGTGGTGCGGCCGTTTCGCTGATCGGTCTATTGTTGCTCGCATTCGCGCTGCAATACCTGACTCTGCGTTACGCGCCCGGCCTTAATCGCCCCTTGCTTAATACGCTAATCCAGAACGCACAGCACGAACAAAATGAAAAAACCCAAAGCTACTTGCGCGAGAACCTGAATGCGCTGGCGTCTAAGCTCGGCCAGATGCAGGCGCAATTGTTGCGGCTCGACACGTTGGGCGAGCGTCTGGCCAAAACGGCGGGGTTCAAACCGCAGGAATTCATGTTCGACCAGCCGCCAGGCCGCGGCGGCGCTGAATCATCCATTCCCACCTACGACTTGTCGCTGGGCGACCTCAACCGCCAGGTGGAATTGCTCAACCGGCAGATGGACGACCGCACCGAGAAACTTGGCGTTCTCGATTCTCTGATGATCGTGGACGGCGCCAAGAAAAAATTGCTGCCATCGATATTGCCGGTAGAAGGCGGATGGTATTCGTCAAACTATGGGTGGCGCATTGATCCGTTCAACGGTGTGCGCGCATTTCATGAAGGCATGGATTTCATGGCGGAGACCGGGACACCGGCGCGCGCAGCGGCCGGTGGGGTGGTTGCCTACGCTGATTTCCATGCCCAATATGGTAGTATGGTCGAGATTGATCACGGCAACGGTCTGATCACTCGTTACGCGCATTTGTCGAAACGTCTGGTCAAGGTTGGTGATGTGGTGCTCAGTGCTGGAATTATCGGCCAGGTTGGTAGTTCGGGCCGCGCGACCGGGCCGCATTTGCACTTCGAAGTCCGTCATAACGGGGCGCCGCTCAATCCGATGCGTTTTCTTCGCTTGCCCAGCTACCGCGCGTCGTGTTTCTGGTTTAAAGGGGGTGGGGTGTTTCCCCACCCTTTTTTATTGAGGGAAGCTCTGATCGGGGGTTTTATTTTCCATAGCGCCCTCTGCAGTGGGGGATACACAAGGGGCGGTCGTATTGGCCCGCTTGTTTCTAAATTCCTTAGGTGTAACGTCATTCATGATTTCAGGTCTGCTCAAGAAGATATTTGGTAGTCGCAACGAACGCCTGTTGCGTCAGTACATGCACTCGGTGCGCGCCATCAATGCGCTCGAGCCGGCAACTGCCGCGCTAACGGAAGACGCGCTGAAGGCGAAGACCGCCGAATTCAAGCAGCGCCACGCCGCCGGCGAGTCGCTCGACGCGCTGTTGCCCGAAGCTTTTGCAGTCGTTCGCGAGGCGGGCAAGCGCGTTTTGAACATGCGCCACTTCGACGTGCAGATGATCGGCGGCATCGTTTTGCATTTCGGCAAGATCGGCGAAATGCGCACCGGCGAGGGTAAAACCCTGGTCGCGACGCTGCCCGCGTACCTGAACGCGCTGTCAGGCAAGGGGGTGCATGTCGTCACAGTCAACGACTACCTCGCCAAGCGTGACTCCGAGTGGATGGGCCGGATCTACGGCTACCTGGGCCTCGAGGTCGGGGTGATTCTGTCGCAAATGGATCACGGCGACAAACAGGGCGCCTACGCGGCCGATATTACGTACGGCACCAACAACGAGTTTGGTTTCGACTACCTGCGCGACAACATGGCGGCCACGCCGGGCGAGCGGTTTCAGCGCAAGCTCAATTACGCGATCGTCGACGAAGTCGATTCGATCCTGATCGACGAAGCGCGCACGCCGTTGATTATTTCGGGCCAGGCTGAGGATACGACCGAACTTTATTACCGCATGAATGAAATCGCGCCATTGCTTAAGCGCCAGGCGGATGAAAACAGTCCGGGCGATTACACGGTCGACGAAAAGCAGCATCAGGTGCTGCTTTCGGAAGCGGGGCACGAGCGCAGCGAAGCGCTGCTCGCCGAAGCGGGATTGCTGCCGCATGGCGGTAGCCTGTATGACCCGAGCAACATCAATCTAATTCATCATCTCTATGCCGCATTGCGCGGGCATTCGCTGTTTCATCGCGACCAGCAGTATGTCGTGCAAGAGGGCGAGATCATCATTGTCGACGAGTTCACCGGACGCCTGATGCCGGGACGACGGTGGTCTGACGGCTTGCACCAGGCGGTCGAAGCGAAGGAGGGCGTCGCCATCCAGCGTGAGAACCAGACGCTGGCCTCGATTACTTTCCAGAATTATTTTCGCATGTATGCGAAGCTCTCCGGGATGACCGGCACGGCGGACACCGAGGCTTACGAATTCCAGCACATCTACAGCCTGGAAACGGTCGTCATTCCGACGCATAAACCGATGGTTCGCGACGACCGGATGGACCAGGTTTACCAGACGTTTCGCGAGAAGTACGCAGCCGTCATCAAGGACATCAAAAGTTGTTACGAGAGTGGGCAACCGGTGCTCGTTGGCACGACATCTATCGAAAATTCCGAGATATTGTCGAAGTTGCTCGACCAGGAAAGTCTTCCTCACAACGTACTCAATGCCAAGCAGCATGCGCGCGAAGCGGAGATCGTTGTGCAGGCGGGCCGGCCCAAGACCATCACCATTGCAACCAACATGGCGGGACGTGGTACCGATATCGTGTTGGGCGGCAATCCGGAACCCGAAATCGCGCGGTTGGAAGCGGACGAAAACCTGGACGCTGCCACCAAGCAGCGCAAAATCGAAGATTCGCGCCACGAGTGGCAAAAGCTTCATAACCAGGTCGTGACAGCCGGCGGCCTGCACATCATCGCCACCGAACGTCATGAATCGAGGCGCGTCGATAACCAGTTGCGCGGCCGTTCCGGACGCCAGGGTGATCCGGGTTCGAGTCGGTTCTACCTGTCGCTCGAAGATCCGTTGTTGAGAATCTTTGCGTCGGATCGGGTCGCCGCGATCATGCAGCGCCTCAAGATGCCGGACGGCGAGGCGATAGAACATCCGTGGGTGACTCGGGCAATCGAAAACGCGCAGCGCAAAGTCGAAGCACGCAATTTCGACATGCGCAAGCACTTGCTCGAATACGACGACGTTGCCAACGATCAGCGCAAGGCCATTTACGAATCGCGCAACCAGCTGCTCGAATCGACCGACATCTCGGAACGTGTCACCGCGATCCGCGCCGAAGTTATCACCGGATTTTTCAATCAACACATTCCGCCAGAGAGCCTCGAAGAACAGTGGGACATCGCGGGGCTTGAGAAAACGCTGGCGGCCGAGCTGCAGCTGGATTTACCTATCAAGCAGTGGCTTGCGGATGAGCCGGACCTCGACGAGGATCAACTGCGCACGCGTGTGATTGAGCTCGGAAACAAGAAATATCAGGACAAATCGGCACAGGTCGATGCGCAGGCGATGCGCCAATTCGAACGCGCGATCATGCTGCAAAGCGTCGACTCGCATTGGCGCGAGCACTTGGCGGCACTGGATCATTTGCGGCAAGGTATCCATTTGCGCAGTTATGCGCAAAAGACGCCGACTCAGGAGTATAAAAAGGAGGCGTTCGAGCTTTTTTCACTGATGCTCGACATGATCAACACGGAAGTCACCAAGATTTTGCTCACTGTGCAGATTCGCAGCGAGGCCGAACTCGAAAAGGTTGAGGAACCGGAAGCGCCCACGAACGTGCAATACCACCATTCCGATTACGGTCAGGCACTCGAGCAGGCGAATGCAGATGCGCCGGCATCTGACGCGCAGACGTTCGTGCGCGAGGGACAAAAAGTCGGACGCAACGATCCGTGTCCGTGCGGGTCCGGCAAAAAATATAAGCATTGCCACGGCCGGCTGACATAGCAAAGCGCCGGGGCGGTGCTCGCTTGCAGACTCTGCGGTCAGCGTAAAGCCAGCCGCCACGGGCGACGCAAGATATAATCGCGAGTGAAATATCTAAATCGCCATGCCCGTAAACCTTTCCTCGCCCAATCCTGCTTCCCTGCTGCCCGTCGCCGGGGTCATGCTCGGCATCGCGGCCGCGGGAATCCGCAAAGTGGGCCGCCACGATCTGCTTGTCATAAAGCTCGATGACGGCGCGAAAGTTGCGGGCGTATTCACCCAGAACCGTTTTTGCGCGGCGCCGGTCATTGTCACGCGGGAGCATTTGCAGTCGGTGGATGGGGCCGCATCGATACGCGCGCTGGTGATCAATACCGGCAATGCGAACGCGGGAACCGGCAAGGACGGCCTCGCCAACGCGCGCCGCACCTGCGCCGATCTTGCCGTGCTGCTCGGGTGCGATCCCAACCAGATACTGCCTTTTTCGACTGGTGTAATCATGGAGCCGTTGCCCGTCGAGCGCATCGCCGCCGGCTTGCCGGCCTGTCTCGCTGACTTGCGCGCAGCCAACTGGTTCAACGCGGCGAACGCAATCATGACGACCGATACGCTGCCGAAAGCGACGGCGCAACAAAATCGAATCGGCAGTGCAAACGTCACGCTGACCGGCATCGCCAAAGGTGCGGGCATGATTCATCCCAACATGGCGACCATGCTGGGTTTTATTGCGACCGACGCGCGGGTCAGCCTGCCGCTGGTCAAGGCCGCGGTCGCCTACGCCGCAGAACGATCGTTCAACTGCATCAGCGTGGACGGCGACACGTCGACCAACGATTCCTTCATGCTGATTGCGAGTGGCACGGCGCATATGGATGAAGTCACCGACGCCCGCAGTGTCGAATTCGTCGCGTTTCGGGATGCAGTGACTGCGGTGGCAACGCAGCTCGCGCAGTCGATTATCAGGGACGCCGAGGGCGCAACGAAGTTCATCACGGTGCGTGTCGAAGGCGGAGGCACCGAAGAAGAATGCCGCAGAGTCGGCTTTGCAATTGCGCATTCGCCGCTCGTGAAGACAGCATTTTTTGCGTCCGATCCTAACCTTGGGCGGATTCTCGCGGCGATCGGCTATGCGGGCATCGCTGATCTCGATGTCGAAAAACTCGATCTTTATCTCGATGACGTACTCGTCGCGCGGCATGGCGGGCGCAACCCCGCTTATCAGGAAACTGACGGCCAGCGCGTGATGAAGCAGAGTGAAATTACCGTGCGCGTGGCACTCAACCGCGGCGGCGCCAACGCGACGCTGTGGACTTGCGATCTCTCGCATGACTATGTGAGCATCAACGCGGATTATCGTTCATGAGCGAGTGGGCACCGTTGATCAAGCGCGCTGATGATCTTTTGTCCCGCGTGGAAAAACTATTGCCGGCGGCGCCGCCTGCGACGGATTGGAAGGCAACCGCATTCCGCTGGCGCTCACGCGATGGCCACGGCGCGATCGAAGCGGTGCGGCACGTTCACAAAATCAGGTTGTCCGACTTGCGCGGCATCGATGGGCAAAAAAAGCTGGTCGAGCAGAACACGCGGCAGTTTGTCGAAGGCCATCCCGCCAACAATGTGTTGTTGACTGGCGCTCGCGGCACCGGCAAATCGTCTTTGATCAAAGCCTTGCTCAATAAATATGCGGCGCGCGGTTTGCGCGTGATTGAAGTCGAAAAGCAGCACCTCATCGATCTGCCCGATATTGTCGAATTGATTGCGCCGCGGCCCGAGCGATTTGTGCTGTATTGCGATGATTTATCGTTCGAGGCGGATGAACCGGGCTACAAGGCGTTAAAGGTGGTGCTCGATGGGTCGGTCGCGGCCGCCTCTGAAAATTGCCTGATTTACGCGACCTCGAACCGGCGCCATTTGATGCCTGAATTCATGTCGGAAAATCTCGAGAGCAAGCGTGTCGACGATGAAATTCATCCCGGCGAGACCATCGAAGAGAAAATCTCGCTGTCGGAGCGGTTCGGCGTGTGGGTCTCGTTTTATCCGTTCAACCAGGACGAGTATCTCGAGATCGTTGGCCAATGGCTGTCTTACTTTAAGGTGAACGGCGCTGATGCCGAGCCGGTGCGTCACGCCGCATTGCAATGGGCATTGCAACGCGGGTCTCGCAGCGGACGCGTGGCCTGGCAGTTCGCGCGCGACTGGTCGGGCCGCGCACGGGTCGCGCGCGGCAAGTCCTAGCGTTGGTGACCGCAGCCGAGGCCGCCCCGCCTGCCCGCAAGCGCATCGAGGTTGTTGCGGTGGTCATCTTCAACGAGCGCGGAGAATTTCTACTGGCGCAACGTCCGGCGGGCAAGGCGTATGCTGGTTATTGGGAATTTCCCGGTGGCAAAGTTGAAGCGGGTGAAGACGCCGCGACCGCATTGACGCGCGAACTGCACGAAGAACTCGGCGTCAACGTGACGCTTGCGTACCGATGGCTCACGCGCGATTTCGATTATCCGCATGCGGATGTGCGCCTCAGGTTTTTTCGCGTTTACGGCTGGACCGGCGTGCTGCATGGCAGGGAACAGCAGCAGTTTAAATGGCAATCGATCAGAAACATTACTGTCGGCCCCTTATTGCCGGCCAACGGGCCCATCCTGCGCGGACTCGAACTGCCCGGCGTGTACGGAATCACCTGCGCGGGACAAATCGGCCGCGACGCTTTTATGAGCCGGCTCGAGCATTCATTGCGTCAGGGATTGCGACTGATTCAAGTGAGAGAAAAACAAATGCCCGACGCGGAGCTGCGCAGTTTTGCGTCACACGTCGTGACGGTGGCACACGCTCATGGTGCGCGCGTCATCGTCAATGCGAGCGCCGATATTGCACGCCAGGCCGGCGCCGACGGCGTGCACCTGACTGCCGCGCGCTTGATGGCAGCGACAACACGTCCTGATTGCGATTGGTGCGGAGCATCGTGTCACGATGCAGTCGAACTTGAGCGTGCGCGTGAACTCAAGCTGGATTTTGTCGTGTTAGGCCCGGTGGCCGCGACACCGACCCACCCGGGTGCAAACCTGCTCGGTTGGGACTCGTTTGCGCGGCTGATCCGCGACTATCCCATGCCGGTGTATGCGTTAGGAGGCCTGCGCCTAGACGAACTGGAACAGGCATGGCGTTGCGGCGGCCATGGTGTCGCCATGCTGCGCGAGGCATGGACCGGCGCGCAAATATCGCTAAGCTGAATTGCTGGCGCTTTATTGCTGGGATTCGCCCGGCCCCGGTTCCGACTCGATGTCGTCTTTATTATCTTGCACCGGGATACGGTAGCTTTCGGTGGCCCACGCGCCCAGGTCAATCACGCGGCAGCGCTCGGAGCAAAACGGGCGAACACGGTTGGCGGCACTCCACTCGGCCGGTTTACCGCATTGCGGACAGTTAACGAAGCGGGCCTTCATACACGGCTGAACGAATTAAAGATTGCAAAAGGTCAGTTCGAAATCGACATCCGCTTCAAAGACCTTCGGGCGCTGCGCAGCCTCCTGGGTGGTGAAACGGATATTGAGCGCGTATTTATTCGCGCTGATTTCAGGTACGCAGTGATAGTCGAGCTTTAAACGGATGCGCAGCATTTGCGCGATGCGCCCGGCCATCATCTGCTGGTAGACGCCCTGCACCGCCGTCTGCATCGAGCCCTTGCCACTCTCACGCAAAAGCCGCAGCACAATCGCAATCCCGTCCCGGATCGGCAAAAAGGGCGCGAGCCAGCCTTCAAGATCGTGACGGTGTTGCTCAGCACTCAAATGCAGCCAATAGTGGTATGAGGGAACATCGAATTCGCACACGCCGCCCGGAATATTGGTGCGCTGCTTGATGCTCATCAGCCATTCGTTTTCACGCAGTTCCTGGCCGACCTTGCCCGACATCTGAAAGAGCCGCGACGACGTGCGATCGATGTCCCACAGAATATTGTCGAGCGCTTCCTGAGAGATGTCGGGATTGTCGCGCAGCGATTCGAGCGATTGTTTTTGGCGCTCGAGTTCCTGCAGCAAGTCGGACTTCAGATCGGCGCGGCCTGCAACTTCGAGAATCTCGAACATGCACAGCAGCGCCACATGATGTTCCTGCGGATCAGCCTTCGCGATGAAATAGATCGCGCGCTCGTACAGATCCTCAAGCCGCAATAAGGTACGGATTCGTTCGCTGAGTGGGTATTCGTAGTTGATCACGACGCGGGAGGCTTGCGCTATCGTTATTGGTCTGCGCTCAATTGTTCTACATTATCAAAAAAAAATAAAGACCTTAATAGGCTTTTGACGGGATTTGACGAAAATCCTCGCATCTAGACCGGCTTTCGCGCGAGTTCGAGGTATTTGCGATGGACGGCTTCGACAGCGGTTTGCAGCGCCTGCAGGTCACCATCATTGCGCACAATATCGTCGGCGTGGCGCCGCCGCTCGTGCCGGCTCACCTGGTGCGCCATGATTGCTTCGACTGCCTCAGCTGTGAGCCCACTACGCTGCATGACCCGCGCGATCTGCTGTGCTTCATCGCAATCGACCACCAACACGCGCCGCGCGAGTTCGCGATAAGCGCCGGTTTCAATTAAAAGCGGCACGACGATGACGCTGTAAGGGACTTGCTCGAAAGGCTTTTTTGCGTAGTTTTCCAGGCGTGTTGTGACTTCCAGCCGAATCATTGGATGCAACAACAATTCGAGTTTTTGTTTGGCCAGCGCATCCGAAAATACCAGTGCGCGCATGCGACTGCGGTCGAGCGCGCCGGCGCTATCGAGGTATTCAACACCGAACGCCTTACCGATTAGAAGCGCGCCGGGTTGGCCCGCAGCCGTAAGCTCGTGTGCGATTTCGTCCGTGTCGACGACCGCCGCACCGAGTTTTGCCAGGATATTGGCAACGCTGCTTTTGCCGCTGCCGATGCCGCCGGTGAGTGCAATCACGGGCGGCATGGCGTCACAGTGTTTGAAGGTAATACTGCAGCAGTTGATCGCCCCAGAACAACGCGATCAATCCGCCCATCACAAGGTATGGACCGAATGGAATCGGCACATTGCGGCCATGCCGCGCGAACACAATCAGCGAGATGCCGACAATCGCGCCGACCAGCGACGACAGCAAAATGACGACGGGCAGCATTTTCCAGCCGAGCCAGGCGCCAATCGCGGCGAGCAGCTTGAAGTCGCCGTAACCCATGCCGTCCTTGCCGGTCGCAAGCTTGTAGCCCCAGAACACCAGCCACAGCGCCAGATAGCCGGCGATGGCGCCGATCACCGCGGATTGCAGATCGACAAATACGCCACCTATATTGACGAGCAGGCCGGCCCAGATGAGCGGCAGCGTTATATCGTCGGGCAGATAGAACGTATCGAGATCGATGAACGCAAGCGCGATCATCGCCCACACGAATATGAGCGTCGCCAGAGTGTGCCAGGTGAAGCCATAACGCCAGGCGATATAGCCTGACAACGCCCCAGTCAGCGCTTCAACGAACGGATAGCGGGGCGAGATGCCGGCATGGCAAGCCGCGCATTTGCCGCGCAGGACAAGATAGCTCACCACCGGAACGTTTTCGAGCGCGCCGATCGGGTGATTGCATGCAGGGCACGCCGAGCGCGGCACCATGAGGTTGTAGCGCGGCGCGGCCGCGACTTCCTGGCCGTTCAAGTCGACGAGTTCATCGCGCCATTGTCGCTCCAGCATCTTGGGCAGACGATAAATGACGACATTGAGAAAGCTGCCAATCGCCAGCGACATTGCGGTCACCGCGGTGATGAACAAGATCGGAAAGGCCTGCAGAGTGTCGATCAAGGACATCAGGATTTACGATGATGGATCGAAGATTGCGGAAGCGCCGCCAAGCTGACTGCCTCAGTCCTCAATCTTGCATTCTCAGACTGCCTGACCGAGCTTGAAAATCGGCAGATACATCGCTATCACCATACCGCCAATCAGCGTGCCGAGCACGACCATGATCAGCGGTTCCATCAGGCTCGACAGCGCATCGACCGCATCATCGACCTCGGCCTCAAAAAAGTCGGCGACCTTGGACAGCATGCCGTCGAGCGAGCCGGCTTCTTCGCCAATCGCGACCATTTGCAACACCATGTTGGGGAACATTTCAACGTTTTGCATCGACACGGTCAAGCTGGAGCCGGTGGACACCTCGGCCTGAATTTTTTTGGTCGCCAGATAGTATTCGTGATTGCCCGCGGCGCCGGCAACCGAATCCAGCGCTTCGACGAGCGGCACGCCGGCCGCAAACATGGTCGCCAGCGTTCGAGTCCACCGGGCGACCGTCGCTTTGCGCACCATGTCGCCGAAAACCGGCGCGCGCAGCGCAATTTTATCCATGAAAATCTGGACCGACTTGGAGCGCTTCCATGCATACATGAAGCCCCATACTCCCCCGATCACGACGCCGAATATCAGGTACCAGAATTGGACGAAGAATTCAGAAATTGCCATCACGACGAGAGTCGGGCCGGGTAGATCGGCGCCGAAACTTGAAAACACCTGTTTGAACGCGGGGATGACGAAAATCATAATGACGGCCGTGATAATGAAGGCGACCAAAATGATCGCGACCGGATAAAACAACGCGGCCTTTATCTTGCCCTTTATCGCCTGGACTTTTTCCTTGTACGTCGCGAGACGGTCGAGAAGACTATCGAGAATACCTGCCTGCTCGCCGGCGCCGACGAGGTTGCAGAAGAGCGCGTCGAAGTGCAGCGGATGTTTTTCAAACGCCGCCTTGAGATTCGAGCCGGTCTCGACTTCCGTTTTGACATCCATTAAGAGTTTTTGCACGGCCGGATTGTTGTGACCTTTGCCGACAATATCGAACGCCTGCAGCAGCGGCACGCCGGACTTCAACATGGTCGCCAGCTGGCGCGTGAACAAAGTGATGTCTTTGTCGGAGATCCGGCCGCCGCTGCGTACCGTCTGCTTTTTGACTTTTAGAACCTTGATGCCCTGCCGGCGCAGCATTGCATTGACGACCGCTTCGCCCCCGGCTTTCATTTCGCCGCGCATGCTCTTGCCAGACTTGTCGGTGCCCGTCCAGGAAAAAGTAAATTGCTTAACGTCCTTCCTGCCGGCAGTCGCGGCTGTGGTCGCCATTAATCCTCTCCCATAAAACCAATCTAACCAATCGGTTAGATTCAAAAGCGCATGTTACACAATAATGCCCTTGTGCGTTTGCTTTGTAAAGGCACTTTAGCCCTCGTGCGCGGCTTTCGATGAAGGCTTTGTGCCTTCTGCGGCAGGCGCAAGCCGGACTGCCTTCACAGCACGATTCTGAGTCTGCATAACTTCCAGCCGGTGGCCGACGATCGTCGCGCTCGTGCCGGGTTCCGGAATGTCGCGGAAGTGCTCAAGTATGAGTCCGTTGAGCGTTTTGGGTCCGTCGAGAGGAAAGTGGTAACCAAGCTTGCGGTTTAATTCGCGCAGCACGCTGCCGCCTTCAACCACGTATGAGCCGTCCGTCTGCCGGTGAAAATGCGCTGGTTGAAGGGGCGAGTGTGTCGCAAACTCCCCGATCAATTCCTCCACGATATCTTCCAGCGTCAACAGGCCCATGAGTTCGCCATACTCATCGACCACGAAGCACAGGCGGTCCTGATTTTCCTGGAACTGCTGCAACTGCGTAAAGAGCGGCGTGCCCGACGGAATGAAGTAAGGCTCGCGCATGATCTCGCGCAACCGCGCCGCGTTGATCTCAGCGTCGTCAGCACCACTGATTGCCAGCACTTTGCGCATTAAGATAATGCCGACGATGTTGTCAGGCTGACCCTGATACAAGGGAATACGGCGGTGGTATGCGGTGGAAATTTGCTGGCGCAGGACTTCGGGCGGGGAGTCGATGTCGATCAGCTCAATCTGGTTGCGCGGCGTCATTACATCGTCGACCGTGATGCTTTCAAGGTCGAACAGATTGAGCAGGATGCTCTGATGTTTTTTGGGAATGTAATTGCCGGCTTCGAGCACGAGCGTGCGCAGTTCATCCGGCGTCATCTTGTTTTGGGCCGGATTAGCCGTTCTGAGCCTGAAGATCCAAAGTAAAGATTGAACAAACAGATTGACGAACCAGACTACCGGATACAGTCCTTTGAGCAACGGCTTCAGCAAAAAGGCGAGCGGCAGCGCGATTTGCTCGGCATATGTCGCGCCGATAACCTTCGGCGTAATTTCGGAAAATACGAGAATTAGAAAGGTGACAATCAACGTGCCAACAGCGAGCGCAATTTCGTTTTCGCCGAATAATCGCACCGTAATAATGCTCACGAGCACCGCCGCCGCGGCGTTGATGAGGTTATTGCCGAGCAGGATGACGCCGAGCAGGCGGTCGGTGCGCGCGAGCAGTTCCGTGGTGATGATGGCGCCGCGATTCCCCAACCGGACGAGCGCTTTTAGACGGTAACGGTTTAACGCCATCATGCTGGTTTCGGCGATGGAGAAGACGCCTGACAACAGCAGGAGGATTGCCAGCGCAATGAACTGGACGGATAACGGGATGGCGTCCATGGTTGCAGGATTGAGTTTTCAGGATGGGGGATTGAGTTGCATCGGTTCGAACGCAACCCGCAATCCTCGGTCCACGATGCTCAATCCACGGTCCTGCGTTTCACGTTCTGCCTAGCACGAATTCGAGCACGAATTTGCTGCCAACGTAGGCAAGCACGAGCATCAAAAATCCAGCGAGTGTCCAGCGCACCGCGATGCGGCCGCGCCATCCATAGAGCCGCCGGCCGCCGAGGAGCGCGGCAAAGATAAGCCACGACAGAACGCCGAAAACTGTTTTGTGATTGAAGCGCAGCGCTTTGCCGAACAGTTCTTCGGAAAACACGATGCCGCTCACGAGCGTGAGTGTCAGCAGCACGAAACCCGCGGCGATAATTCGAAACAGCAACGTTTCCATCGTCAGCAGCGGCGGTAATTTATGCAGTCCGAACGGCAAGTCCCCGTCATGCAAGCGCCGCTCGAGCAGCGCCATCAAGAGCACATGCAGCGATGCGATGGTGAAAAAACTGTACGCGAGCAGCGAGATCACCAAGTGCGCCTTAAAAGCCACAAGTTCGGTATTCGGCAGCGCGCGCGCCGCTGGAAATAGCACCGGCAGCAATACACACGCCGCCGCAACCGGCATGACCATTGCCTGCAGGCCTTCAACTTTGTAGACGAGATTCCCCAGCCAGTAAATCGCGACGGTAAGCCAGACAATCGCGGACAGTGCGTTGCCAATGCCCAGATGCATGCCTTCACCTGCAAAGACAGATTGGTAGAGCAGCACCGCGTGCAACAACATCGGCACGAACACCGTCAGATGTTCGGCGGCGCGCGAGTCTGCTCCCGCCGCCGCCGTTGCCGGCAGCCAGTTCACGCGCCAAAAGTACGCAGCAAGCGCCGCGTACATAAGAGAAGTGATCGGATAGAATATCGGGTTCAGCATGGGCTTCGGCTGCCAGTGTACACCAGTCATTCGCGGCCTCACCCCGTGCGCTTTAAAGGCGAAATCGCATGTTTGAGAGTCTGACAGGCCGGCTGTCGCAGGTGATGAAAACGCTGCGCGGCGAAGCGCGGCTGACCGAAACGAATATTCAGGATGCACTGCGCGAAGTGCGCATGGCATTGCTCGAGGCCGACGTGGCATTGCCCGTCGTCAAAGATTTTGTCGCACAGGTACGTGAACGCGCGCTCGGCCAGGAAGTGATGGGCAGCTTGACGCCGGGCCAGGCGCTGGTTGGCATCGTGCATCGCGAACTCGTTACATTGATGGGCGAAGCAAATGCGACACTCGATCTCGCGACGACTCCGCCGGCCGTGATCTTGATGGCGGGCTTGCAGGGCTCGGGCAAGACCACGACCAGCGGCAAGCTCGCGAAGTTGTTGCGCGAGCAAATGAAAAAGAAAGTGCTGCTCGCGAGCTGTGACGTCTATCGCCCAGCCGCCATCGAGCAGCTTAAAACCCTCGCCGCTCAAATTGAAGTCGATTTTTTTCCCTCGTCGAGTGACGAGAAACCCGCGGCTATCGCACTTGCCGCGCTTGATTTTGCGCGCAAGCATTATCACGACGTGCTGATCGTAGATACCGCAGGCCGGCTCGCGATCGACGAAGCGATGATGCAAGAAATTCGTGACGTGCATGCAGCGCTGAAACCGATAGAAACCTTGTTCGTCGTCGATTCGATGCAAGGACAGGACGCGGTCAATGTCGCCAAGGCGTTTGGCGACGCGCTGCCGCTGACGGGGGTGGTGTTGACCAAGTTGGATGGCGACGCGCGTGGCGGCGCCGCGCTGTCCGTGCGTAAAATCACCGGCAAGCCGATCAAATTTGCCGGTGTGGGCGAAAAGCTCACCGGTTTCGAAGTGTTTCATCCGGATCGCATGGCGTCGCGCATTCTCGGCATGGGCGACGTGCTCTCCTTGATCGAAGATGCACAGCGCACGGTCGATCGCAAGGAGGCCGAGAGGTTTGCGCTCAAGCTTAAATCGGGCAAAGGTTTCGACCTCGAAGACTTCAAGCTGCAAATCGGCCAGATGAAAAAAATGGGCGGCGTCTCGGCGATGCTCGAGAAACTGCCGGGGCAACTCGCGCAGGCCGCCGGCAAGGCGCAGGTGGATGACCGGCAAATCCGCCGCATCGAGGGCATCATCAATTCGATGACGCCGCAGGAACGCGCGAAGCCCGAACTTTTGAAAGCGTCGCGCAAACGCCGCATCGCGACTGGTGCGGGCGTAAGCGTGCAGGAGGTGAATCGCCTGCTCGCCCAGTTCGAGCAGACGCAGAAAATGATGAAGATGATGGCCAAGGGCGGCATGGCGAAAATGATGCGTTCGATGAAGGGAATGTTTCCCGGCGGCGCGCGCTGAAGCAGCTTCGGCGTGGGATGCCGGGCCGCGAGCACTTCGACTTGTTCGATTAACACGTGAAGGCCGTAGCGCGCGCGTATTTCAACTAACACCGCATTCGGCTGGGTTCCGTTCCCACCACCTTGCGTTAAAGTCAAAAATCAGCGTAAAATCACGCCCTTTCCGCATTTTCAGGGTCGGATTTACCATGGTCGTTATAAGACTGGCACGGGGCGGCGCCAAAAAGCGTCCGTTTTTTAATCTGGTCGTTGCGGATTCGAAGCGCGCGCGCGATGGCCGCTTCATTGAACGCATCGGCTTTTACAATCCTAAAGCGCCTGCAGGTCAGGAAACGTTTCGCTACCAAGCCGAGCGCCTGACCTACTGGCAGAGCAAGGGTGCGCAGATCAGCGACACCGCCGCCCGTCTGGTGAAACAGTTCGGCGCTAAGCTAGCTGCCTGAGCACATGGTAGTAATGGGGCGGGTAACCGCTCCGTTTGGAGTCAAGGGCTGGTTCAAGGTTTATACACTCTCGGAGTATCCGGATAGTCTGTGCAATTACCGGGTGTGGTGGTTGCGGCGCGAGGGCGAGTGGCGCGAAATGCAGGTGGTTGAAGCCAAGGTTCAGGGCAATACGCTGGTGGCGCAATTCGCCGGCATCGAGAACCGCGAAGCTGCCGCAGCGCTTAGAGGTTCGGATATCGGGGTGCCGCGCGCGCAACTGCCGGACGCCGAAAGTGGCGAGTTTTACTGGGCCGATTTGATCGGCCTGCGGGTTGTGAATAAAGAGCAGCACGAGTTCGGCCGCGTCGTCCGTATTTTGGAGACCGGCGCGAACGACGTGCTGGTGGTTGCAGACGGTAGCGATGAAAAGCCCGGCGATGGTGATGGTATTAGGCGCGAAGATTCGCGTGAAATACTGATACCGTTCATCGCCGATGCGATTCTGAAAGTGGATATCGCGGCTGGTTTGATTGCAGTGGACTGGGGCAGGGATTATTGATGCTTCAGTTTGATGTGGTGACGATTTTTCCGGCCATGTTCGATGCCGTGGCGGAAGCCGGTGTAATCGGACGGGCGCGCGACAAAGGTATTTATCAGCTCGTCGCATGGAATCCGCGCGATTTTGCGCAGAATGCGTATCGCACGGTCGATGACAGGCCGTACGGCGGCGGCCCGGGAATGGTGATGATGGCCAAGCCGCTCGGCCGCGCAATGGCAGCAGCAAGGCAGCGGCAAAAAAGCGCGGGCGTGCCGAAACCGCGCGCGATTCACCTGACCCCGCAGGGGCGGTCGCTGAGTCATGAATTGGTAATGGATTTGGCAGGTCAGCAGGGACTGGTTTTGTTGGCAGGGCGATATGAGGGCGTCGACGAACGCGTGATGCGCGAAATCGACGACCAAATCTCAATCGGAGATTATGTGCTGTCGGGGGGCGAACTGGCGGCGATGGTGCTGATCGATTGCATCGTGCGCCAGTTGCCGGGAGTGCTGGGAGACGCCGAATCGGCGACCCAGGATTCGTTTGTGAATGGATTGCTCGATTGCCCGCATTACACGCGGCCGGAGGCATACGAGGGACAGAAGGTGCCGCCGGTGTTGTTGTCGGGCAATCATGCCGATATCAGCCGGTGGCGGTTAAAGCAGGCGTTGGGCAGAACGTGGCAGCGTCGGCCGGATTTGCTGGCGAAGCGGGTGTTGTCTGAAGACGAGCGCAGATTGCTCGAAGAATTCAAGCAGGAACTCAGTGGAGCATGACGATGGATCTTATACAAAAGCTCGAAAGCGAAGAAATTACCCGTCTCGGAAAAAAAATTCCTGACTTCAAAGCTGGCGACACCGTTGTCGTGAACGTCAATGTGGTCGAAGGCGACCGCAAGCGCATCCAGGCCTATGAAGGCGTGGTCATCGCGCGCAAAAGCCGCGGCCTCAACTCGGCGTTCATCGTGCGCAAAATTTCATCCGGCGAAGGCGTCGAGCGCACGTTCCAGCTGTATTCACCGTTGATCGCATCGATTGAAGTCAAACGCAAGGGCGACGTCAGCCGCGCGAAACTTTATTACCTGCGCGGACTGTCGGGCAAAGCGGCGCGCATCAAGGAACGTCTCGCAGTCCGCGACAAAGAGGTGTTGCCGCCGGTCGAAGCGGAAAAACCGAAAGCGGAAGCCTAGCCATAAAACCACTTGGTGCAAGCTTGAAAAAGGCGGCGTGAGCCGCCTTTTTTATTGGCTGCGTGGCTGGGGCTGCCGCAAACATCGACCTACAATAGCGATATGCGCTTCGTCGCTTTGCTAATTATGCTGTTGTCGTGCGCGGTACACGCCCAAAGCGGGCCTGACGCGTTCGAGATCGCGCAACGCTTCGCCGACACCAGCGCCCCTCAGCTAGCGCTCGCCCGCGTCGAGCAGATGCAGCCCGCCAGCCCGACCGCCGCGCGCTGGGCAGACTGGGAGCAACTTCGGTGTATTTTATTGGCGCGACTCGCGCGTCATCAGGAACTTACCAAGCGCGTCGCCGCCCTGCCGCCTGCCGCTCCAGACAAGGTTGTGCGCACTTGCGTCTTGCAAGGCGCGCGCGCAGCACTCATGAACGGTGAAGGCGTCACGGCGCGGGATTTTCTCGCCCGCTTGCTGTGGCGTCATGAGTTGCCGGTGGACGAAATGCGCCAGGCGCGCCTGCTTGTGATCGAAACCTACCTGGCTGAAGACAAGGCGCAGGACGCCTATGCGCTGATGCTGCGCTACCAGCAGGATTACAAACCGGTCGATCGCGACACGGTGACGCGCTTTGTCGATGCGCTTCTCGCCGTTGGTATGGAGAAAGAGGCGGTCAACTGGTTTTCGCAGCTTGACGAGGCGAGCCCGCTGAAACTGCTGCTGCGGTTTAAGAGCAATCTCATTGCACCCGACGTGGTGATCGCGCAGGCACGCGCCGCACTTGCGAAAACCCACAACCCTGCCTATTGGCTTGTGCTCCGGCATGCGGCCGCCGTGCAGAAAGATCGCTTATTGCAAGTCGAAGCGCTGGAAAATTTATTGCAGTTGGCCGGTGACAAGCCGACGGAACGCATCACGTCGATCGCCGCGGAATTGTGGAAGTCTTATGCAGTGGCGGCGCAGGAGGCCGCCAATCAAAACGGCTTGCTGGTTGGCGACGATGCGGCGTGGGCCGATAATGCCGCGCGCCGCAGCACCACGAGCCCGGTGGCCGGTCGCGCGCTGTTCGCTTACCTCGCGCAGCAAAGCAAAGTGCGCGCGACGCGGCAGAGCGCTCAGTTGCAACTCGCATATTCGCTCCAAAATGCCAAGCTCCCGTTGACCGCGACGCGTCTCTTCGATGACCCTGCGCGTTTTCCGGTTACGCAAATCGATCCGTACGCGCGCTTTCTGTTAGGCGCGATGGCTGCTGAAAACAGTCGGCCGATCGCCGCGGCGCGGTATTGGCAAGGCCTTCCGACACCGCCGACGCTCGATGCTGATGAATGGCGCGTGCGCCTTGCGGCGGTACTCGTGCGGGCGAACTTCGCTGAGCCCGGCGCCGACGTTCTGCGCGCGCTTATCGCCGGCAAAAAAACCTTGCCGGTGGATGTCATGCAACGCGCAGTGGCAACGGTGCAGGAGCTGCAGGACACCGGATTTTTCAAGACCGCGGATGAGTTGTACCGCGCCTTGCTGCCGCTCTCAACTGCTAAAGAACGCCGTGAAATTTTATTTGCGCTCGGTCGCGTTGCCGAAAGCTCCAATGACTTTCAGAACGCGGCGGATTTTTTTCTGGAGGCGGCACTGCTTGTCGACGCCAAAGCGGCCGACCCGTTTGCCGTCAATGCGCGTATCGCCGCTGCTTCCAATCTTGGTCGCGCGGGCTTGAAAGACGATGCGCGCGCCCAGTTCGAGTGGCTGCGAAAAAACGTGAAGGATGCGGAGAGGCTCGAACTGATTCGCCGCGAGATATTGAAACTATAGCCCCGTACATTCTCAGCCGCGCGCGCCTCAGCGCGGGTCGCTTTTCCAGAGGTCGCTTGAGTACTCGTGGTATTGCGTGTTGACCCAGCTCGTGCGCAGTTCGACCGGCTCATCGTGATACGTGTAAGCGACGCGCTTGATCACGAGCACCGGGCTTGTTGCACTTACACCGAGCACACGCGCGACACGCGCAGGCGGCACCGCTGCCGACAGGCGTTCGCTGATGCGCACCACGTTGATGCCATAGCGTGCCTGATACAGCCCGTAGATAGTGCCTTCGCGTGCGCCAAGGTTATCGGCGTTTAGATCGGGAAAGCGTGCAGCGGCGACGCGCAATTCGTCGAAGATCACGGGCTCGCGAGCGAGCTTCAACACGTTGTGCACGCGGTGCACGCGCTCGCCCGGCTTTAAGCCGAGTTGCGCGGCAGTGTCGGCGTCTGCCTTGGCGGTTTGCAGCGACAGCAGCTCGTGCGTCGGCGGCTCCTTGCCGCCATCTTTACTGACGATGTGAAAGAAATAGTAGAACTGGCGATCCTCGGTATGAATAGTCACGAAGGTACCGCGGCCCTGCTGGCGGATCACGATTTTTTCGGCGACCAGCTCGTCGATGGCTTTGCGGATAGTGCCGACCGATACATGGAACTGCGTCGCCAGCCGGGATTCGCTCGGAATCGCGGCGCCGGGCTTCCATTCACCGGCAATCAGGCTCTTCGTGATGCGGCTTTTTACTTCCTTGTAGAGCGGTTGCGACGCCGGCCCGCCGCCCGCCAGTGCGCGCACCGGCTTCGATGAGCGGGCTATAACAGTGGAAATCATTGCGCGAATTTTAGCATTCGTTCATCGCGCGTCATATAGGTCATATAGTTGACTCATATTTAATGCGGCGTGTAGTATCGCTCCGCCAATAACAATTACCATGACTGCCCTCGCGCAGGGATTTCAACTCTTCCGATACCAGGAGTTCGCATGATTCACTTTGTATTGCACGATCCGAAAGACACCGTCGCGGTGGTCGTGGTCGAAGGCGTGAAGGCCGGTCAGGATTTGACCGGCTGGATCATGGATGAGGACCGCACCATTGCGTTGAAGGCGCAGCAGGATATTCCGATCGGCCACAAGCTTGCGTTGAAAGACGTAAAAAACGGCGAAACTATCATCAAGTACGGTCACGACATCGGCAAGGCCGTTGCCGACATCAAGGCGGGCGCGCACGCGCACGTTCACAACATCAAAACCAAGCGCTGGTAGGCCGCGCGAGACCAATTTTGGAGCGAGCATGATTTCAAGCAAAACGACTTTCCAGGGTTACCGCCGCGAAAACGGCCGCGTCGGCGTGCGCAATCACGTTCTTATTCTGCCGGTCGACGATCTGTCGAACGCGGCGGCGGAAGCAGTCGCCAACAACATCAAAGGCGCCATCGCGATCCCGCATCCTTACGGCCGGCTGCAATTCGGGGCCGACCTTGACCTGCATTTCCGCACGATAATCGGCGCGGGCGCCAACCCGAACGTCGCGGCAGTGGTAGTGATCTGCATCGAGGAACAATGGGCCAAGCGCGTGGTGGACGGCATCGCCAGGACCGGCAAACCGGTGACGGGTTTCGGCATTGAGTTGCACGGGGATCACGACACTATTTTTCGCGCGTCCAAAGTCGCCAAGGAATATGTGCAATGGGCGTCCGAACTGCAGCGCGTCGAATGCCCAATCAGCGACTTGTGGGTGTCGACCAAGTGTGGCGAGTCGGACACGACTTCCGGCTGCGGCTCAAATCCGACCGTGGGCAACGCCTTCGACAAGTTGGAGCCGCTCGGCGTCACAATGTGTTTCGGCGAAACCACCGAGATTACGGGCGGTGAGAAAATCGTCGCCGACCGCTGTGCGACGCCGCAGGTGCGCGAACAGTTTATGAAGATGTTCGACCGTTATCAGGAAGTGATCGAGCGCAACAAGGTCGACGATCTCTCGGACTCGCAACCGACCAAGGGCAATATCGCGGGCGGACTCACCACGATCGAGGAAAAGGCACTCGGCAATATCCAGAAAATCGGCAAGAAGTGCAAGGTAATCGGTGTCCTCGACAAAGCCGAAATGCCGACCAAACCGGGCCTGTGGTTCATGGATTCGTCCTCCGCCGCGGCCGAAATGGTCACGCTGTGCGCGGCGTCGGGCTACGTCGTCCATCTGTTCCCGACCGGGCAGGGCAATGTGATCGGTAACCCGATCCTGCCCGTTATCAAGCTGACGGCGAATCCGCGCACCGTGCGTACGATGTCGGAACACGTCGACCACGATTGTTCGGGTCTTCTGCAGCGCGAGAAGAATCTCGATCAGACCGGCGACGAATTGATCGAAGTCATGCTGCGCACCTGTAACGGCCGTCTCACCGCAGCGGAAGCGCTTGGCCATCGCGAGTTTGTTCTGACCCGCCTGTACGAAAGCGCTTAACTCGAAAGCCTCGCCACGGTGAAC
>JANXRI010000434.1 GCA_025353085.1 Betaproteobacteria bacterium | reverse complement strand
CACGTTGACGCGAAAGCTTGGTGTCACCGTCACGTTGAATGCCATATTCACCATGCGTGAAAACGCGTTTGGGAATTTACCAACGAGGCGCGCTGACGGCGCGATCTCCCGCACGGCATCGCGATATCATTGCGCAGCATCAGGTGCGAGGTAACGCGCGGACGATTCGCGGATTTCCGGGATGTCTGACCGGCACGAGGTTGTCGGCGAGCCAAAAAACTACGCAGCAGAAAGCGGCCTCCACCCGGCGGCAAGATTCCATGCCCGCAAGATTCCATACCCATCTCTAAAGTGTCAACAAAAGCCGGTAGTGACGAACTCCAGGCCATCGCGCACGCAGCGATGCTCAGCCGGGGAATGCTGCCTGACTTTTCACCCGCCGTCATTGCCGAGGCCGATTTGATCACGCACGCCGCTGTACCGTCTGGCGGCGAGATTCGCGATCTACGCGCACTGCTGTGGGCGTCGATCGATAACGACGATTCGCGCGACCTCGATCAGCTTTCGGTAGCTAAACCTGCTGCAGACGGTGCAGTGACGGTTTTAATTGCAATCGCCGACGTCGATGCGGTGGTAAAAAAAGGCTCTGCAATCGACGTTCACGCGGAAGCCAATACCACCTCCGTCTATACGGCTGCCCGAATCTTTCCAATGTTGCCGGAGAAATTGTCGACTGACCTCACGTCATTGGGCGAAAGCCAGGAACGACAGGCCATCGTGGTTGAAGTGATGATAGCTGCTGATGGCACAGTAGCTGCGTCGGACATTTATCCGGCAACCGTTCTCAATCATGCAAAGCTTGCCTACAACGGGGTCGCTGCATGGCTCGATGACACGGCGCCCGCGCCATCAAAGCTCTCGGCGGTGCGTGGACTCGATGCACAGATGCGCACTCAGGATCGTGCCGCACAGGCGCTGCGTACGGTGCGTCGCTCGCATGGCGCTTTGCGGCTCGAAACTCTGGAAGTGCGAGCGGTGTTTGACAATGGCAAGTTGGCCGATTTTATGCCGGAGCAAAAGAACCGCGCGAAGGAATTGATCGAGGATTTCATGATTGCGGCCAATGGCGTCACTGCCCGTTATCTGGAACAAAAGGGCCTGCCATCACTGCGGCGCGTGCTGCGGACGCCCAAGCGCTGGGACCGGATCGTCGCGTTGGCTGCCGAAGCAGGCGAACAATTGCCGCCGACGCCGGACCCCGCGTCGCTTGACGCATTTCTCGCCAAGCGCCGCACGGCTGATCCCGCGCGCTTTCCCGATCTTTCGCTTTCCATCGTGAAGCTGTTGGGCGCGGGCGAATATGTCGTTCAAGTACCCGGCCAGGAACCCGAGCGGCACTTTGGTTTGGCCGTCAGAGACTATACCCACTCGACGGCGCCGAATCGCCGGTTTCCCGACCTCATCACTCAACGTCTATTAAAAGCGGCGCTCGCGGGCCAACCATCGCCGTATACGACCGACGAGCTCGCGGCATTGGCACGTCATTGCACCGGGCAGGAAGACAATGCAGCGAAGGTTGAAAGGCAAGTGCGAAAATCTGCCGCCGCGCTGCTGCTCGCCTCGCGAATTGGCACGCGGTTCGACGCCATCGTCACCGGCGCATCGGACAAGGGCACGTGGGTGCGCATTTCCGCGCCAACCGCGGAAGGCAGAGTCGTCCGCGGGTTCGAAGGCCTCCAGGTGGGTAATCGCGTTCCGGTGGAGTTGACTCACATCGATGTCGCGCGGGGCTTTATCGACTTTGCAGTAGCAAGCAGGAAAACATGAGTTCGATCGATCAGCCGCTCAAGCCGGTCGCCTACAAGAACGAGACATTCCTCGACAGCGACGATGGCCGGCCGCTGCGCATTCTCGCTGAGTATCTCGAGCCGCTGCATGCTTTTCGACGCGAGCACATTTGCGACACGATCGTTTTCTTCGGCTCTGCGCGCCTCGCTGCCGACGGGCCGCTCGGCAAATACTATGTGGCGGCGCGCGAACTGGCGCGTCTCGTCACCATTTGGTCGCAGAACCTCGTTTCGCCTGCGCATCAGTACGTCGTATGCACCGGTGGCGGCGGCGGAATTATGGAGGCTGCCAATCGGGGCGCTACTGATGCCGGCGGAAAAAGCATTGGGCTGAACATCGGATTGCCGCACGAACAGCAGCCAAATCCTTACATCACGCGTGATCTGACATTTCAATTCCATTACTTTTTCATGCGCAAATTATGGTTTGCATACATGGCGCGCGCACTAGTGGTGTTCCCGGGTGGCTTCGGCACGCTTGATGAGTTGACGGAAATTCTGACGCTCACGCAAACCAGAAAAATCAATCGTCACATTCCGGTCGTGCTCTACGGGTCTGATTACTGGAAGGAAATAATCAATTTCGACGCGCTCGTCCGGCACGGGATGATTAGCCCCGCAGATCTTGCCTTGTTCCAGTTCGCGGATGAGCCGGCCGCCGCGCTTGAAATATTACAGAAGGGCATCGAGACGGAGACCGGCGGCGCGACGCCAGCCATCGCGCAAACCGCGCGCGGGCGCAGTGATGTGAGGTCGTACGTAGACGATGCATAGCTTGTGGAATCCGCGCCGGTGTTCTCATCTTCGTCAGGGCTAGTGTAGTGCTTCGTTCTGTTTGGAACTTAACCGGCTGTTGGCACGAATAACCTTCTGGAGAATGTCAGCGGCCTTGGCGGTCCAG
>JANXRI010000429.1 GCA_025353085.1 Betaproteobacteria bacterium | reverse complement strand
CTCTGCTGCAGCGCGAGCTCGGCGCGCTGGACGGCTTCGCGTATATCTCTGACGCCCGTCAGCACGGCGGAAATCGCAATGAACTCCGCGCTGAAAGCCTGTGCCATCAAACGCGCCAACGTTGTCTTGCCGACGCCCGGCGGTCCCCACAGGATCATCGAATGCATCTTGCCTGTTTCGAACGCGAGCCTCAGCGGCTTGCCCGGGCCGAGCAAATGGGCTTGGCCGACGACTTCATCGAGCGTGTGCGGGCGCAGCCTTTCGGCCAATGGGGCAGCCGGCGCGTTCCTGGCAAAAAGATCGTTCACTGCAGGCCGGGGTGAGACAAACTCAATCGGTGATGACGTCGGCGCCCTTGGGCGGCGTGAATTTAAAAACGTCCGGCGCAATCTTGGGGTTGCGCTCGACGTTGGCAAATTTGATAACCGTGGTTTGGGCAAACTGATCGCGCAATTCCATAGCCTCTAAGCCAAACTTGCCGAAACCAAGTCGCACGCGCTCGAAGCTGGTGTCCTTGGACTTGGGCACCGCTTCAAGCCAGTCGAGCCCTTCCTGCGGTCCAAGATTGGTGAGGTCGTACGCCTTTTCAATTTCATTGCTACCGGCGAGCAATGCGGCCGGACTGCCGCCAAGCGCCTTGTCGAGTTTTCTGACCGTGACCTGGTTAAGATCCTTGTCATATATCCAAAGCCTGGCGCCGTCACCTACGATGGTTTGCTCGTACGGTTTGTCATATTCCCAGCGGAAACGGCCGGGACGCACAAATTGCATCGTGCCAGTGGCCTTCTGCAATTCCTTGAGGTTCTTGTCGACGACGATCTGAGCGAATCGCGCCTTGCCGGAGCTCGTTTGTTGCAACAGGTTTTTAAGCATGTCGATGCTCGCCGCATGGGCACAAACGCTGCCCCCTGCGAAGGTCAATGCCAATATCGTTCGCCTCAGCATGTTTTGCACTTCTTTGATTTCATCATGGTGATGGGACAGCGATCCGCACTTTAAATTCAGCGCTTCGCCGCAATTATTCCGTTATCGCGGCGGGGGCCAGCACTTCGCGATTACCATTCGATTGCATGGCTGACACCATGCCGGCCCGCTCCATCTGCTCGATCAATCGAGCCGCGCGGTTGTAGCCGATGCGCAAATGCCGCTGCACCAATGAGATTGACGCCCTGCGTGTCTTCAGTACGATCTCCACTGCCTGATCGTAAAGTGGATCCGCTTCTGCGTTTGCGTCACCGTCGAGCGCCAGCGCACCTTCGGTGTCTGATTCCGGTTCTTCCAATACGCCATCGACATATTGCGGCTTGGCGAGCTTCTTCAGGTAGTCGACAACGCGATGAACCTCCTGATCAGCCACGTAAGCGCCATGAACACGCTGCGGGAATCCAGTGCCGGGCGGCAAATACAACATGTCTCCCTGCCCGAGCAATGCTTCGGCGCCCATCTGGTCGAGAATGGTTCGCGAGTCCACGCGGGCGGAAACCTGAAAAGCTATGCGGGTGGGAATATTCGCCTTGATCAATCCTGTAATCACGTCGACCGAGGGACGCTGCGTTGCCAGAATCAAATGAATACCGGCAGCCCGCGCCTTTTGCGCCAATCGTGCGATGAGCACTTCAACTTTTTTGCCGACCACCATCATCAGATCCGCGAGCTCGTCGATGACGACGACGATCAGCGCCATTTCAACCAGCGGGTCGGGAATCTCCGGCGTGGACGTTAGCGGATTCGGAATCGGCTTCCCGGCTTTCGTCGCCTCGCGAATTTTCTGATTGAATCCGGCTATATTGCGCACACCGAGTCCGGACATACGGCGATACCGTCGTTCCATTTCGGCCACACACCAGTTAAGTGCGTTGGCCGCCTGGCGCATGTCGGTCACGACAGGCGCTAATAAATGCGGGATCCCCTCATAGACGGAGAGTTCCAGCATTTTGGGGTCGACGAGGATCAATCGGCACTGTGCGGGCGGGGCCTTGTATAGCAGGCTGAGAATCATTGCATTGATGCCAACCGATTTGCCGGAACCCGTCGTGCCGGCGACCAGCAAATGCGGCATGCGAGCGAGATCGGCGACGACCGGGTTGCCGGCGATATCCTTGCCAAGCGCCATGGTCAGCGGCGAATGCATGTCAGCGTAAATCTGCGAGCTAAGAATCTCGGACAACCGCACCATCTGGCGCTCGGGATTTGGAATTTCGAGCCCCATGCAGCTCTTGCCGGGTATGGTTTCAACGACGCGTATGCTGATCACTGACAGCGCGCGGGCGAGGTCCTTAATCAGGTTTATGATCTGGCTTCCCTTGACGCCCACTGCCGGCTCTATCTCATAGCGTGTGATCACGGGGCCTGGATAAGCGGCGATCACTTTTACTTCGACGCCGAAATCGAGAAGTTTTTTCTCGATCAGGCGCGAGGTAAACGCAAGCGTTTCAGTGCTGACGACCGCCATCGCTTTTTCCGCCTCGTCCAGTAACTTCAACGGCGGCAGCGGCGAATCCGGCAGATTTTCAAAGAGAGGCACCTGCTTCTCGCGCTCGACGCGCGGCGACTTTTGAATATCCACCCTGGCAGGTTCTATGCGTATGGGCTCGTGAATCTCAAGCTTCTTCTTGCTCTCCTCAACAATTTCCGTGCGTTCAATCACCGCCACCGCGCCTGCCCGCCGGTCCTGCCAGTTCACCCACCGTTCCTTCAAAAAATGACCGGTGGTTTCAATTCCGGCGCCAAGACTTTCGAGAAATGCGATCCACGATATTCCAGTGAAAAGGCTCAATCCTATAGCCATCATCACGAGCACCACCAAGGTAGCCCCCGTAAATCCGACGGCGGTCGTCAGCATTCCGCTCAACGCCGCGCCCAGCATGCCCCCTGGCGCAAGGGGTAACGAAGCATTCATGCTGTAAAACCGCAGCGATTCCATACCTGCGCTCGCTATCAGCAGAACCACAAATCCAGCGCCCGCAACCGCGTAAGAACGGCGGTCGACCAAGGTCAAATTCTCGATGCGCCTGAAAGTCCAGCGTACAACGAACGCGCAGAGAACCACCTACCACCATGCTGAGAGGCCGAAAATGAACAGTAGAATATCCGAGAGCCAGGCGCCGACCCGTCCGCCCGAGTTCCGTATTTGTTCGACGCTGGCGCTATGCGACCATCCTGGATCGGCTTTATCGAAGGTGAACAGGATTAACGTCAGATACAGCGCTAAAGCCATCACTGCGAGCCACCACGACTCCCTCAGGAGGGCCGCAAATTTGGGCGGGAGCGCGCTGTCGGCGGAGCGCCCTGCCGCCGCTTTCTCGCTTCGCCACATGATCAATCGATCGCATTCAAAGTGTGAAGATTATAGCGCCAAGGCGCGCATGAGTGGCGCGACGAATTGTCGCTAATTACTGAAAACAATGTGTTAAGAGAGAATCGCAATGAATTGGTTGAGATGTATTATTTTGTTAGTTACATGCTGCTGACACGTCGCTGGCCTGCGCTTTCCGCTTGGGAGCGGGTTAGGTGGGGCAAAAAAAACCCCGCTGGTGCGGGGTTTTTACGAGCTTAATAAACGTTTATTTGACGATGCAGTTTTCAGCGTTTGATTTGTTGAAATTTTGGCCGATGACAAACGGCAGCTCGTTCAACTTAAATCCAGGATCGTCTTTCAATATCTGCGGTGCCTGGCCTTTCTTGTGCAAGGCGAATTGCCCTTCGCCAATAACGACCGTGCCATCTTCACTTGTCATGATGTAGCTGCCGGTCAGCGTGTTGTGATAAACCGCCTTCTCCGCTTTCTCGCCGCCCGGAACCACCCCATCGCATCCTTGCGTGCAATCGAGCGTCTCACCCGCTGAGCCGCGAATCCCGATGGTCGCAGTGCTGGTGCCGATGCGGTAAGCGTCCTGATTACCGCGTTTTCCAACCAGTCCGGTTACCGTGCGTAGACCGCCTTTAATCAGGCGGAAAAACGCTGTGTCTTCCTGCGGCTTATCCTGGACGAATTGGTATGACTCAAGTTTCATCTGCGTGTTCGGCCGCATGGTCATCGAACTGCCGTCTGAAAAATTGATCTGCGCGTAGCTGTCTTTCTGTGTCGTCAGGACCTCGCCAGGATTGACGTCCGACTTTTGCGACAGAATACGAATCGAGCCGTCGGCGCGCTGCACCGACAGCGTCCCGCTCAAGTGCTGGACCTGGCCAGCGCCAGCAGCGATTACCGCCGTGCTGAGCACGCCCATCAAAATGCAGCCCAAGCTTGCCAGATAAGACTTAGTTTCTAACATTTTTGATCTCCCACCCTGCGTTAAGCCCAACATGTCGCTGGACTGACAGCCTTCGATCGGCCGAAATCGTATAACCAACCCGCAAAACCTGTGCCAGACATCGAATTTAAATTAGTGACACAGTGCACGCCAACGTCATGTGAGTACGTGACATAGGTCTCAACGCAACATGGTTTCGAAAGCGGGAGTTATTCCAATGCCGAATTTCGTCAGTCGGCTGCCGCAATTAGGAAGTTGCATGCAGGTTGTTGAATCGGACAGATCTAACCGCTCGACGCGCGCTTTGTCATTGAGATCTTGTCCAGCAAAAAAACCTTCCTTTTTTCGGCGCGAATATAGCCGCGCTGCTGCAAGTCTTTAACGACCCGGCTGACCATTTCGCGGGACGCCCCGATCATTCGGGCAATCTCCTGCTTGGGCGGGGCGCTTCGTACAATCCAGACGCCGTCGATTTCTTCGGCTTGGTCAAGTAACAGTCGAGCCACGCGCCCATAGACGTCAATCAACGCAAGGCTTTCGATCTTGCGATCTGCCTCGCGCAGACGCTTGACCAGATTTCGTATGATTATCATCGCGAGATCGAAGTTATCTTTAAGGCAGGCGATAAACCCGGACTTCGAAAACCTCAACATCTGGCACGCCTCGAGAGTCTCAACGCTTGCGGACCGCGGCTGATCGTCCAGCAGACCCATTTCGCCGAAGAAGTCGTTCGCCCCCATGATGGCAAGAATAACCTCCCGGCCCTGATCGTCGGGAATCAGAATTTTCACGCGCCCCGTGAGAATGATATAGAGCGCATCGGTATCTTCACCCGCGCGAAGTATGAAAGAGCTGCGGGGATAACTCCGCTGCTGCAGACATGGCTGCAAATCCCGTAGCTGCTCGTCCGATAAGGACGAAAACAATGGAACCGTCTTAAGGATTCGGACATTCACCGGGTTTTCCTCTGGTTATTGTCGGGACTCGTCACCAGCTCACCGTTGAAATTCTACCCTATCAGGGTTCAACGCGGATTATGCGCCTGCGCGAAGCGTTACTTGCAGTAGTTTTTGTCGGACGACTTTCGCGAGCCCAGGTTTTTATCTTCGAAGAAACCGGCGAATCGGTTCGTTTTGCCCTGATCCAGCGAGGCAAAAAGGCCTGCCAGCAGGGGATAGAGATTAGAGGGTGGGGCGCCAGAAAGAAGGAAACCGCTGCCATATGCGCCGCCCGAACAAGCCCCAACTGCCAACGGACACAGCGACACTCCGCCAAAAACCTCGACCGGAGGCGAACTTCCATCAAGACGTATGATC
>JANXRI010000407.1 GCA_025353085.1 Betaproteobacteria bacterium | reverse complement strand
AGCCCGCCATCCGTCCTTCTACACGCAGTGCGTCCCACCACACGCCGCCTTGCGCCAATTCCGAGCGCAACACCGCGGGCGCATAACGCTGCGCCAGCATATATTCTATCTGCGCATCACTGATGATGGCAGGATAATGCGCGCGCCAGATTTCAGTGGCGAGCCTGGAAAGCTCGTCGATTTCATCCGCCTTCAACGCGGTAATGCGTACTTCTGCCCGCGGCTCATTGCTCATAAGGGTTCGGTTCGCCGGGCGGCCGCGTTTTGAAGCGCTTATGCAGCCAATAATATTGTTCGGGCATTTCGCGCACACGCGCCTCGATAAACGCATTCATGCGCTGCGCGTCGGCGGCCGGATCGGCGCTTGGATAATCAAGCCAGGCTGGAAAAATTGTCACCACATAGCCGGCGCCGCCCGGTGATTGGCGCGTAACGCACGGCACGATCACCGCGCGCGCGAGCGTTGCGATGCGCGACAACCCGGTGATCGTAGCCGCCTGCACGCCGAAGAACGGCGCGAACACGGAGTCGCGTGCGCCGAGATCCATGTCCGGCAGGTAGTAAACCGGCTCGCCGCGTTTGAGCGACTTGATCATCGGCCGGATGCCATCCTGCCGCGGGAACAAAGTGGTGTGCCCGAAGCGCGTGCGTCCGTGGATGAAGATGGCATCGGCGGCCGCGCTTTTCTGGCGACTGTAAACCGAGTTCAAGCGATATTGGGCAGCGAGCCTGATGCCGCCCATGTCGAGACCGATGAAGTGCGGCGCAAGCAAGATAACGGGGCGGTCTGTGACGCTGCGCCAATGCTCGATCCCCTCGATGCGAACCAGCGCCTGCACATCCGTTTTACTACCCCACCACAAAATGCCGTGCTCGAGCAGGCTGCGGGCAAACGCGCGAAAATGCGCGCGCGCAAGTTGCCTGCGAGCGCCGTCATCAAGCTCAGGGAAACACAATCGCAAGTTGGTCAACACGACGTGGCGGCGCGAGCGCGCAAGCGCGTACAGAATGCCGCCCAGTGCCGCGCCGACGCGCGCGAGCAATCGCATCGGTAAAAAGTGCAACAGCCAGATCAGCGCGAGGCCGAGCCTGACCATCACGCGTCACTCCGCGGGCGCCGCCATTTATGACAAAACGTGTTCGACAATTTAGAGCGCCGATTTTATTTTGATATAATGCGCGGCCCCAAACCTCAGCTGACCGCGAACCATGAGCGATTTTCTATTTACTTCTGAATCAGTGTCCGAAGGCCATCCCGACAAGGTGGCAGACCAGATTTCCGACGCCGTTCTCGATGCTATCTTAGCCCAGGACAAACACGGCCGCGTCGCCGCCGAAACGCTCGTTGCAACGGGCCTGGTCGTGATGGCCGGTCAGATCACCACGAGCGCCAAGGTCAATTACAGCGAAATCGCGCGCGACATCATCAAGCGCATCGGCTACAACGATTCGTCGATCGGCTTCGATTATCGCAGCTGCGCGGTGTTGACCGCGTATGACGCGCAATCGGTGGACATCGCGCAGGGCGTCGACGAAGGCAAAGGTCTCGACCTCGACCAGGGCGCGGGCGATCAGGGTCTCATGTACGGCTTTGCGTGCGACGAAACGCCGCAGCTGATGCCGCTGCCGATTTACTACTCGCACCGGTTGATGGAGCGCCACGGTGAATTGCGCCGCGACGGGCGGCTGCCATGGCTGCGCCCCGATGCGAAATCGCAGGTGACGGTGCGCTATCTGGACGGCAAGCCGACCCAGATTGAAACTGTGGTTATATCGACGCAGCACGACCCCGACGTGACGCACGAGCAAATCAAGGAAGCCGTGATCGAAGAGATCGTCAATCCGGTGTTTCCTAAACATATGCTCAAGAGCGACACCAAGTATTTGATCAATCCGACCGGGCGCTTCGTGATCGGCGGGCCGCTCGGCGACACCGGTCTCACCGGCCGCAAAATTATCGTCGACACCTATGGCGGCTACTCGCGCCACGGCGGCGGCGCGTTCTCGGGCAAAGACCCGTCGAAAGTTGACCGCTCGGCCGCCTATGCCGCGCGCCACGTCGCGAAGAATATCGTCGCGGCAGGCCTGGCCAAAAAATGCGAGGTGCAAGTTGCCTACGCAATCGGTGTTGCGCGGCCGGTCAGCGTGCTGGTCGATACCTTCGGCACCGGCACCATCGCCGACGAGAAAATCGGCAAGCTCGTTGAAAAACATTTCGACCTGCGGCCGAAAGGCATCATCCAGGCCCTGGACTTGCTGCGTCCTATCTACTTGAAGACCGCCGCTTACGGTCACTTTGGACGCGACGAGCCGGAGTTCACGTGGGAAGCGACGGACAAAGCCGCAGCGTTGAAGGCGGACGCCAAATCATCTGCGCTGGCCTGATTGAAGTGACACAACGCCGGCTGATGCCGGCGTTTTTGTATGTTTTGCCGGCCGTCCACGGCAGACAAAAAACATAATTTCGCGCTACAATTCGCCCCCTCCTCCGAGGAGCGTTGCGACGGTCGCCTTAATTCGACCGCCAGGCTCGGGGTGTCCAAATCCGCAACGGCGCTCACGAACTTTTTTCTGTTACCAGGAAAGGAGCGCGTGATGAACGCCGCTACGCAAAAAAATTTCACTGATTACAAAGTCGCCGACATGGCGCTGGCCGGCTTCGGCCGCAAAGAAATCGCCATAGCCGAGACCGAAATGCCAGGTCTGATGGCGGTGCGCGAAGAATTCAAAGGCAAGCAGCCGCTGAAAGGCGCGCGCATCGCGGGCTCGCTGCACATGACGATCCAGACTGCAGTGCTGATTGAAACGCTCGCCGAGCTGGGCGCCGACATTCGGTGGGCATCGTGCAATATTTTTTCGACCCAGGATCATGCGGCGGCGGCGATTGCGGCACGCGGCATTCCGGTGTTCGCATATAAGGGCGAAGGCCTCGAAGATTACTGGGATTACACCCATCGCATTCTTGCGTGGTCCGACGGCGGTACGCCCAACATGATTCTCGACGATGGCGGCGATGCCACGCTGCTCGTCACCCTCGGTGCCCAGCACGAAAAAGCCGGCACCCAACCACCCGACGGCAGCAACGAAGAAGAACGCGTGCTGTTTGCGGCGATGCGTAAAACGCTCAAAGAGAAACCCGGTTTCTACTCGAAGATCGAAAAGAACATCAAAGGCGTGACCGAAGAGACGACGACCGGCGTGCATCGCCTCTACCAGATGGAAAAAGAAGGCCGCCTGCCGTTCCCGGCGATCAACGTGAACGACTCGGTGACGAAATCCAAATTCGACAATCTGTACGGCTGCCGCGAATCGCTGGTCGACGCGATCAAGCGCGCGACCGACGTCATGATCGCCGGTAAAGTCGCCGTCGTTGCCGGTTACGGCGATGTGGGAAAAGGCTCCGCACAAGCACTGCGCGCACTGTCGGCGCAAGTCTGGGTTACCGAAGTTGATCCGATCTGCGCACTGCAGGCAGCGATGGAAGGCTATCGTGTCGTCACCATGGATTACGCCGTTGAGCACGCCGACATTTTCGTCACGGCCACTGGCAACTACCATGTGATCACGCATGCGCA
>JANXRI010000368.1 GCA_025353085.1 Betaproteobacteria bacterium | reverse complement strand
GTACGCGCGCTTGGCATCACCAGCCTGCAGACTTCGCCGCTGGCGCCCGATCTGCCGACGTTGAGCGCGTTGGGTCTGGCGGGCTTCGATGTGCGCGGCTGGAACGGTTTTGTCGCGCCGGCGGGCACGCCGCGCGCGATCATCGCCAGGATCAACGCAGAAGCAATGCGCGCATTAAAGCAGCCCGAGGTCGTGCAGCGCCTCAAGGCTGCAGGCTACGAAGCAGCCGCGGAAAATTCGCCCGAACAATTTGCCGACTTCATCAAGGCAGAGCTCGCGAAATGGGCCAGGGTCGTCAAGGAATCCGGCGCCAGGGTCGACTAATCCGTCGGCCCGCCGGCTCTCTGCGCCCGGCGCACGCGTTACAATAGTCGATGGACAACACCCAGCAAACCACCGTCACCCAGGCGGAAATCCATGCGTGGCGGACCGAGATCCGCGATCTGAAGAATACGGTCGCGGCCCTGCGCAGCGCGCTCGAGCAGGAAATAATCGACAAGAAAAAATCGGTGCAGGAAGCCATCTCGGCGGGCAGCACGGAATTCGCGCAATTGAAGGCTACGGCGTCGGCGCTGCGCGAAGCGCTTGAACAGGCGCGCATCGACCGCGACAAGGCCGTCCAGGACGCCGTGGTAACGGCCAGCCACGAAATCGTGCAATTACACGCCGCGACATCCGCGCTGCGCGACGCGCTCGAACTCGCGCGGCAGGACAAAGAGCACTGCGTGCAGGCGGCGGTACTCGCTGCGCACGATGAAATCCAGCAATTGAAGGCGACCGTCGCGGCTTTGCGCGATGCGCTCGAAGCGCGACGCGCCGCCCACTGATATGAGTAAGACCGCCGCATCGAAGCAATCGAGCAACGGGGGCGGCGGCAAGCCGGCGATTTCACCGATGGTGGCCGACGCCCGCAAGAAACTCCTGGCGGCCGCCGGAAAAGCGGCGCCTCCCCATTCGGCCAGCGTCGCATCCAACGCGAGCCGCGATCGCCGGCTGCGTTTTGCCGAGTTGTTGCTCAGCATTTCGCAAAAAATGTCGGGCATGGATTCGCTCGACGAAGTGCTGACCGGGCTCGTTGAAGTCACGACGAAAGAATTGAACGCCGAGCGCGGCACGCTGTTTTTAAATGACCCCGAGACGAGCGAGCTTTACTCGCGCGTCGCGCAGGGAAATTTTCACCGCGAGATTCGTCTTCTCAGCAACAGCGGGGTCGCCGGCCATGTGTTCACGACGGGCGTAGGCGTCATCATCGACGACGCCTACGCCGATCGCCGCTTTAACCGTACGATCGACGAGCAAACCGGCTTCATCACGCGCAGCATTTTGTGCGTGCCGATTCGCACCGCGAAGGGCGAAGTGATCGGCGTCGCGCAAGTGCTCAACAAGCAGAAGGGGGCGTTCACCAAGGGCGACCTGAAGCTGCTCGTCGCCATGACGACTCAGGGCACGCTCGCGCTGCAGAGCGCGCAGTTTATCGAGCGCATGAAAGCAATCCGCAAGCAGGAGCTCGAATTTCTCGACATTGTGTCGGAGGTGACTTCGGACATCAAGATCGGCTCGCTGTTGCAAAAGGTCATGGGCGAGGCGACACGCATGCTGAACGCCGAGCGCTCGACGCTCTTTCTCAACGACGAGAAAACGAATCAGTTGTGGTCGGAAGTCGGGCAGGGGCTGGAAGCGATGCAGATCCGGTTGCCCAATCATGTGGGCATCGCCGGTGCGGTGTTCACGACCGGCAAGACCATCAACATCCCGTACGCTTATGCCGACTTGCGGTTTAATCCCGCGTTCGACAAGAAGACCGGCTATTTCACGCGCTCGATCCTGTGCGTGCCAATCGTGAATCAGCGCGGCAAGATCATCGGCGTGACCCAGGTATTGAACAAGCGCGGCGGCCCGTTCACCAACGAGGACGAGTCGCGCCTGAAGGCTTTCACCGCGCAAATTTCAATCGCGCTGGAAAACGCGAAGTTGTTTGCCGACGTGCAGAACATGAAGAATTATAACGAGAGCATGCTCGAGTCGATGTCGAGCGGCGTGCTCACGCTCGACGACGCGGAAAAAATCGTAACCTGCAACGCCGCCGGGCTGCGCATCCTGCACGTTGGAGCCGCCGCCATCATCAACCGCGCAGCCGCGGAATTTTTTGGCGGCGGCAACGCGTGGATACTCGACAAATTAAAGCGTGTCGCCGAAACCCAGCAGCTTGATCTCACGATGGACGCGGAACTGGAGTCGGCGGGCGAGCGGCGTTCGGTGAACCTGACGGTCATGCCACTCATCAGCGGCGAACAAAAACGGCTTGGCTCGATGATCATGATCGAGGACATCTCGATCGAGAAGCGCATGAAGTCGACGATGTCGCGCTATATGGATCCGTCGATTGCCGATCAGCTGCTCGCGGCGGGCGCGGAAATACTGGGCGGCAAAAGCGTGACGGCAACGGTACTGTTCTCCGACATTCGCGGCTTCACGACGCTGACCGAAGAACTCGGGCCGCATGCCACGGTGAGCATGTTGAACGAGTACTTCGAAATCATGGTCGAGTGCATTCAGAAGGAAGGCGGCATGCTCGACAAGTTTATCGGCGACGCGATGATGGCGGCGTTCGGCATTCCGGTCGGGCATGACGACGATGAAGACCGCGCGGTGCGCGCAGCGGTGGCGATGATACGCAGCCTCACAGCCTGGAACGTGACGCGCATGAACGAAGGCAAAAAGCCCGTCAATATCGGCATCGGACTTAATACGGACGTCGTGGTGTCGGGCAACATCGGCTCGAAAAAGCGTATGGACTTCACGATTATCGGCGACGGCGTCAATCTGGCGGCGCGTCTGGAGTCCGCGTGCAAGCAATATGCGGCGCGCATCCTGATCAGCGAATCCACCTACAAGAAACTGCGCGGCACTTATCGCACGCGCGAGATCGATCTCGTGGTGGTCAAAGGCAAGACCCAGCCGGTCGCCGTCTATGAGGTGCTTGACTACCACGACGACGAAACATTTCCGAATCTGATGGACGTCGTCAATCAGTTCAAGGATGGCCTCACCAAATACCGCGCCGGCAACTGGGAGGCAGCGATCGGCGCGTTTCGCGAAGCGCTCAAACTGCATCCACTCGACAAGCTGTCGGAGATTTACATCGAGCGCTGCGCCAGGCTCAAGTTGAATCCGCCGCGGGGCAAGTGGGACGGCGTTTGGGTGATGGAAGACAAGTAGGGGCGAGATCCGGACGCGACAAGCGCGCTGGCTCGCGTCGCCGCGATCGAACGGACGCCGAGGCGCCATTCATCGCGGCGCAGCGACTTTTGTCCTCGAATTGGCTTTTACCCGGAGTTAGCCTTGGTTTTTATCGAACGGAGGCGGATATGACTTTTTACGTCGAGGCTTACAGTAAATCCGACAGCGCCGAGAAAGCGCTGCGGCACGTCGGCGATTTTGAAACGCTCGAAGCAGCAATCGCGGCGTCGAAACGCACGGTCGACAGCGCGCTGTTGCGCGAACATGCCGCGGGCATGGCGGGCGCCGATTTGTTTATAAAGTTTCAGGCGTACGGCGAGATGCCGTGCATTTTTCGCGATGAAGACAAGACGCTAAGCGGCCTGGGATTCAACGCGCTGGTTTACGCAAGAGAGCGCGCCACGGAATTGTGCGGCCAATAGGCTGCGCAATCGAACTCGATTCTCCAAACTAAATGTGAAAGCAACTGCACCATGACTACCGCTGCGCAAACCCTGGCTGAATTCGCCACCCAACTGCAATACGACCGCATACCCGCTGACGTGATCGAGCGCGCGAAGGCCTGCGTGATCGATACGGTTGGCGCGTGCACCTACGGTTCGACGCTGCCGTGGAGCAGGATTGTGATCGGGTATGCGGAGCAGTACGGCCGCGGCGGGCACAGCACGATACTCGGCACCGCGCGAAAGGTGCACGCGCCGATGGCGGCGCTGGCGAACGGTGCACTCGCGCATGCGTTCGAAATGGATTGTCTCGTGCAGCCGAGCGCCGGCGTGCATCCCGGCGCCTCGCTGACCGCGCCTGGACTTGCGATCGCGCAGGAGGTCGGCGCGAGCGGCAGGGATTTCATCACCGCGGTAGTCGCCGGCGGCGAAGTGATGCACCGCATCGGCGATGCGTCGAAGCAGTCGACGGAGCACATCGGATTTCATGCGCCGGGCGTCACCGGTGCGTTCGGCGGCGCCATAATCGCAGGGCGACTGCTCAAACTCACGACGGAACAAATGACGATGGCGCTGGGTATCGCGGGTTCACTCGGCAGCGGCCTGCTGGAATTCTCCAGGTCGGGCGGCGGCATGGTGAAGCGCCTGCATCTCGGCCGCGCCGCTGAATCCGGCGTACTCGCGGCCACGCTGGCAAAAAACGGCTTTAGCGGGCCGGCGACGGTGCTCGAAGGCAAGTTCGGTTACATGAACGTGTTCTGCCACGAAGGCGACGCGACGCGCCTGACGGCGGGGCTCGGCGAATCGTGGAAAATTTTGACCCTTGCGCTCAAACGCTATGCGTGTCACATCACGTCCCACGTGCCGGTCACTGTGGCGCTCGAGCTGCAGGAAAAATACCAGATAAAAGGGGATGACGTTGCTTCGATCGCCATCGAGGGGAGCGAGAAGATGTTCAGCCACCACAACATTCTCGAGCCGCAGGACATGACGATGGCGCAATACAGTGCGCCTTTTAACGTTGCGCTGTCGTTCTACCTCGATCCGCGCAACCCCGATTCATTTTCGGAAGTGTCACGCAACGATGCCAAAATTCGCGCGCTGTGCCGCACTGTCAAAGTGTCGGTGCGCAAGGACCCGGTCAAGGACAATCCGCTTGCAAGCCGCGTAATCGTCAAATTGAAAGGCGGCCGCGACCTCACGCATGAGCTCACCTATTTCCCCGGGATGCCGCAGCAGCCGTTGAATAACGATCAACTGCTGGATAAATTTACGACCATCACGCGGGGCGTGCTCGGGACGAGCGCGGAGAAAGTGTTCGCCGACTTCAGCGCGATCGAAAATGTTGCAGATATGCGCGGGCTAATCTAGCCGCACGATGGCTCGTCGCCGTTAGTCTCAGGCCGGAGTTTAGAAAAGTTCTGACTCTCACTGCAAGGGTTGTTGCCGCGTCTATTTACAGACGGTTATGGTCGCGGCTTGCTGACTGAGTAGTGAGTTCGTGTCCGCTCTGAGCGCGGCTGAGGGCAGCCATGCGAACGTAAAAACGGCGATTCTCGCGATGGTATCCAATCGATTTCTCTTTTGTTGGCCGGCGGTAGACCGGCAGCCCGAGTAATGAGTATAAAGGCCGCGCCGGCCGAAGTTCACAGCTTCGGCAGTTGTTGCGTACGCGAAGTTGGCTTGGCAAGCCGTCTGCCGCGAGAGGGTGTCTTCTCGGTGCGCGCGATAGTTTCGCCGCCACCGGCGATGTCAGTGGAATTCACCATGCGCACAACGTCCTCGCGAAGATCTGCGGGCAACGCAAGCTCGTCGATGCGCTGTAAGCGTGCATTTCGATCGCGCAGGCCTTGCACGCCGGCAAGATAGAGGAGCAGGTCGTCCGTGGTGTAGATGGTCTTCTGGGCGCGCGCGTGATCCTGGCTCGTGCCCGGGAATATTACGCGCATCAAGAAGCTCAGGCAGCTTAAGCATGGCGCATCGGACGGACCGCGTACGATGCAATACGGCGTTTCGGCTTCGGCGTAGGGCAACACGCGCGCTTCGAGTTCCGCGCGCAACACGCCCATCGATGCTGCATCGGGAAACGGCCGCATGCCATACAAATACTGAACCTCGATGCGCTTGCGGTTCGCGGGCATGTAGCCGGATTGCATGAACGGCGATACGACGACGCCCAATTCGAAGAACGACCACGCGATCCGCTGATCGGGCATTTCGATCCCGACCTGCGTTTCCCATTCATTGCCGCCCGCGCGAACGATAAAAAAATGGATATAACCCGCCTGACCCGCACCCGTTCCGTTCACCGCGACAACCGGCGACGTTTCGCGTAAATCGTACGCCGGACTGAGAGTCGTCGCGCCGGCGGCAGTGCCCGCATACAGCAGCGAGGCCAGCAGCCAACCGGAGAGGCTCAGCAACGCGCGTGCCCGCATTACGCCGCCGGTTTAAAGATCAGAAAGTACTGGTTCGGCAAGAACGCGTGCTCGGCGTCCAGCACAAAGCCGGCGTTAAACATTTCGGCTTGCACTCGGTCGGGCGCGATGCGCGCGTTTTTTGGTGGTCCCGCCGGCGCATCGAGCCGGAAGTCGATGATCGCGACGCGGCCGCCGGGCTTCAGCGATGGTCGCAGCTTGCGGAAGTAGTCGGCGCGCTGGTCGACGTGATGATAAACGTCAACCAGGATGATGAGATCGACAGGCGAGGGAATGCGCGCATCGTCGGGCGTGCCCTTGATCGCCGTCAGGTTCGGGAGCTGCTCTTGGCGGGCGCGCTCGCCGAGATATTTCACCATGTCGGGTTCGAGATCGACGCCGAACACGTGTCCTTGCGGCAGCATGTGCGCGAACCGCGCCGCGAAGTAGCCGGTGCCCGCGCCGATATCCGCAACGGTTGCGTCGGGCGCCAGCTTCAGTGCGGAAATTACCTCATGAGGTTTTTGCCACTTGTCGCGCTCGGGATCATCGAACACCTTCGCCCAATGTTCCGCACCGTTGAATCGATGGTTGGCGTGCGCCGGTGACTGCGCGTGAGCGGATTGATCCAGCCCGGCGTCAACGCAAACGACTGCGAGAGTGATGCCAATAAATTTTCGGAAGCAGCGCATGGAATGATAAGTCCGCTGAAGAAGACGTTGTTGCGACATGGTATATTGCGGCTTCCCCTATGAACAGTCTGGCAAAAATCTTTCTCGGCGGTGGTCTCGTCTGCCTGTGCGCGGGCGGCGCATACGCCGCGCAAAGCGATGCAGTCAACTATCCGGCGCGACCGATTCGCCTGATGGTGCCGCAGAACCCCGGCGCGTCAGTCGATAACGTGAGCCGCATACTCGCGGCGCGAATGGGCGAGCAGCTCGGGCAGCAAATCGTTGCCGACAATCGGCCCGGCGCGGGTGGCACGCTCGCCGCGGAAGTCGTCGCTCACGCTGCGCCCGACGGCCACACGCTGTTCGCCGTCGCCACCGGCACTGCGGTAATTTCGCCGCAGACATTTAAAAAACTTTCATATGATCCGATCAAGGACTTCGAATACATCTCGCTGTTTGCGATCACGCAGAACGTGCTGGTAGTTCATCCGGCGCTGCCGGTGAAGAGCGTGAAAGAACTGCTCGCCTATGCAAAAGCGAATCCGGGAAAACTCAATATGGCCAACGCGGGCTCGGCGTCGCAGAGTCATCTCGCGTGCGTGCTGTTTACGCACATGGCAGGCATCGATGTCGTGCATGTTCCGTACAAGGGTGGCGGCGCGTCAGTCACCTCGTTGATCGGCAATGAGTCGCAAGTGACCATCACGCCCGCGCCGGCCGTGCTGGGGCATGTGCGCGGCGGACGGTTGCGCGCGTTGGCGACCGCTGGCGCGAAGCGCTCGCCATTGATGCCCGACTTGCCCACAGTCACTGAATCAGGTGTGCCCGGTTATCTGTCCAGCGGCTGGATGGGTCTGATGGCGCCGGCGCGCACGCCGAAACCGATTCTCGATAAATTGCTGACGACGCTCGTGAGAGTTGTCGAGACACCGGCGACGCGCGAACTATTCGAACGCCAGGGCGCCGAGCCGGTGACGACGACGCCGGCGGAATTCAAGAAATTCGTCGCCGAGGAATACTCGCGTTTCACTCAGGCTATACGCCTTGCCAACCTGAAACCCGAGTAGTCGCTTAAATCGCAGGTGGAGCAGGAGGAGCAATGTTATCCATAAGGTATCAACGCGTCCTGACACTGGCTATTTGTGCAACGTTATGCGCGGCAGCAGGCGCCGCCGAACGTGAGGTTATTTGGCCGACGAAATCTGTGCGCCTGATTGTCCCGTTTGCGCCAGGCGGCGCGACCGACATCGTCGCCCGCATTCTTGCGCAGGGATTGGCCGAGGTTTTCGGCCAGCAATTCGTGGTCGACAACCGCTCGGGCGCATCGGGCAATATCGGTGTCGAGATGGCGGTGCGCTCACCGCCCGACGGCTACACAGTGCTGATCAACAATGTTTCGACCGGCGCGATCAACCCGATTGCGTTCGCGTCTACGCTTAAATACGACTCGACCAAAGAGTTGACCGGCGTTGCGCTGCTCGCGTCGATCCCGAATCTGCTGGTGGCCGGCGCGAGTTTTCCGCCGAACACGATCAAGGAACTGATCGAATATGCAAAGGCGCGCCCGGGCCAGCTTAATTATTCGAATCCGGTTGGCGCTTATTCGCATCTCGACATGCTCGAGTTCATGAACAAAGCCGGCATCCAGATGGTGAATGTGCCGTCGAAAGGCGCGGGATCTTCGTTTACACCCATCATCGCCGGGGAAATTCATTTCTCGTTTTTGAACGCCGCCACGGTCATGCCGCAAGTCAAAGCAGGCCGCATGAAAGCGTTCGTGACGACGGCAAAAAAGCGCCTCACTGAATTGCCCGAAGTGCCGACGATGGCGGAAGCCGGTTTCCCTGGCATGGGCAGCGTCAACTGGAATGGATTTTTTATGCCGGCGAAGACGCCGCGCGCAATCGTCGACAAGCTTGCCGCTGCGACGACACAAGTGCTCCAGCGGCCGGCGGTGCAGGACGCGTTTGCGAAAGCCGGCGTGCCGCTCACGCCCAGCACCTCGCCGGAGGAATTTCAGGCGTTCGTGCGCGCCGAGCAGAAACGCTGGGCGCGCATCATCAAAGAGACCAACGTTAAGTTCGAGTGATTGGATAATTTGGTAATTGAGTGATTAAGCGATTAGGTTATTTAGTCACTCAATTCCAAAATCCCTCAATCGCTAATCCCCCAATCCCCCCAATCCCCGGAGTAACAATGACCGCTGCAACCACCCAGGTATCCCAGCCGCGCGACTTAAAATTGATCGTTGAGAAGGATGTGCAGATTCCGATGCGGGACGGCACCCTTCTTTATGCGGACGTGTTCCGCCCGGACACGACGGAGAAAGTCCCCGTCATCATGAACCTGACCGTCTATCAAAAAGACAAGCTGTGGATACCGCCGGCGGACCTCGAGGAAGACGCCAATGAGTATATGAATTGGGAAACGGTCAATCCCAACTGGTGGTGCCCGCGCGGTTACGCCTGCGTGCGCGTGGATGCGCGTGGCTCGGGCAAGTCGCCCGGCGAATCGGAGCCCAGCTCGTATCAGGAATCGCTCGATTATTACGACGCGATTGAGTGGATCGCCAGGCGCGATTGGTGCTCGGCGAACGTCGGCTTGCTCGGCATTTCATATCATGCCTCTTCGCAGTGGCGCGTGGCGAACCTCAATCCGCCATCGTTGAAAGCGATCATGCCGTGGGAAGGGCGTGCGGACCAGTATCGCGACCAGGCGTATCACGGCGGAATTTTTGCGTTGGGCTTTATAGGTAATTGGTGGCTTACGCACACGGCGCACCATCTCTTGGGCCGTCCGCGCGGTTACAACCCCGACGCTTTCCACAACGTCATGATGTGGAAATACATGCGCAACGATCTCGATTCGGAATACTGGCGGCTCGCAGGCGCGCGCTGGGACCAAATCAAGGTGCCGCTCTACAGCGTCGGCAACTGGGGCGGGTTCTCGATGCATTTGCGCGGCAACACCGAAGGGTACATGAACGCGGCATCGTCAAACAAAAAGCTGCGCGTTCACACCGGCACTCATTTTCATCCGTTCCATGCGGAAGAAGGCCGCCAGGACCAGCTGCGCTGGTTCGATCATTGGTTGAAGGGCATCGACAGCGGCATCATGAACGAACCACCGGTCAAGCTCGAAATTCGCACCGGCGGAAGTCCCGTACGTTATGCGTTCCGCGCTGAAAACGAGTGGCCGCTCGCGCGCACGCAGTGGACCAGGATGTATTTGCAGATCGATCGCGATCCGACGGGCGATTTGATGGGCGTGGAAGGCGCGCTCACTTCGACTGCACCTAAAAAAGCCGGCAAGATTACCTATTCGGCGAGCGGCGCGGGCACGGCAGGTGTGGC